>NZ_JCAFUL010000008.1:0-263267 GCF_059371315.1 Stenotrophomonas sp. YJH_SMC_8
CTCCCTGGTGAAATTAGCGCTGTGGAACCACCCGATCCCATCCCGAACTCGGAAGTGAAACGCAGCTGCGCCGATGGTAGTGTGGCTCAAGCCATGCGAGAGTAGGTCATCGCCAGGGTTTACACCCAAAACCCCGCTGCTTACGCAGCGGGGTTTTTCTTTGTGCGCAGGAAATGCGGGTAGTGCCGGCCGCTGGCCGGCAACCCCAATGCCCCACACCACAATGGCGGATCCACGCGATGCGTGGATACATGGCATGGGCCTGCGCAATGGAGGTGCCGAGGTTGCCGGCCAGCACCCGGCACTACCGGTGATGGGGCCATGCAATGCATCAGGCGGTGGTATCGGTAGATCCACGCCACGCGTGGATGCGTGGTGTGCGCCTGCGCATTGCGCGCGGCGTGGGTGCCGGCCAGCGGCCGGCACTACCGAAGGATCGATACCACCGGATCCTGTGCTTCCCGTGATCCATCACGCAGAACACGCAAAAAAAGACGGCGCCCTGCGGGCGCCGTCTTCACATGGATTGTATTGAAAGCCGAGATCAGGCAACCAGCACCACGTCCCGTGACTCCTGCTGTCGGAACACCGACACTGCATCGTCCAGCGTTCCCGCCTGCGACTGCAGCTCGCGTGCTGCGGCAGTTGCTTCCTCCACCAGCGCAGCATTCTGCTGCGTGGCCTGGTCCATCTGCACCACGGTCTGGTTGATCTGCTCGATGCCGATCGACTGTTCCTGCGACGCGGCGGATATCTCGCGCATCAGATGGCTGACGTTCTCCACCCCGCCGACGATCCCCTGCATGCGTTGGCCGGCATCCGCCACCAGCTGGGCGCCTTCGCCCACCTGGCGGCCGGCTTCGTCGATCAGCTTCTTGATCTCCTGGGCCGCCGCCGCTGAACGCTGTGCCAGCACCCGCACTTCACTGGCCACCACGGCGAAGCCGCGGCCCTGCTCACCGGCGCGCGCCGCTTCCACTGCTGCGTTGAGCGCAAGGATGTTGGTCTGGAAGGCGATGCCGTCGATGACGCCCGTGATGTCGCCGATCCGCTTCGACGCGCCTTCGATGGCCTGCATGGTGTCGACGACCCGCTGCATGGCCGTGTTGCCATCACTGGCGGCATTCTGCGTGGAGGCCGCCAGCTCGCTGGCCTCACGCGCATGGGCGGCGTTCTGGCGCACGGTGGCGGTCAGCTCCTCCATTGATGCCGCGGTTTCCTGGAGGTGCGCGGCCTGGCGCTCGCTGCGTTCGGACAGGGCGCCGTTGCCAGCAGCAATTTCGTTGGCTGCCGTGCTGATCGAAGATGCGCACTGCTGGATGCGGCCTACCATGCGCGCCAGCTGGCCCGCCGTGGCGTTCGCATCGCGCTGGATGGCCGCGAAGGCGCCGTGATACTCGCCGCGCATGCGCCGGTCCAGATCGCCGTTGGCCAGCGCCGAGAGCATCTGCCGCACTTCATCGACAGTGCTGCCCAGCGTATCGAGCAGCTGGTTGATGCCTCCCGTGAGGCCGTCGAGGAAGCTGGCGCCTTCGGTCGCCTGCAGGCGCTGCTCGAGATCACCGGCGGCGGCGGCAGCGACGATGCCGGCCACGGCGTTCTCCAGCGTGAGTTCGTGGGTCCGGTCATGCCACTCCACGGCAAAGCCCAGGCGCGCGCCCTGGTCGTCGAACACCGGTGTGACCACCTGCGCGAAGTGCACCGGGCCGATCTGCACCTTGCCGTTATGCGTGACCTGCAGGCCATTGAGGATGGCGCGGATGCGGTCCGGGTTGGCGTGGAAACGATGGATGCTGCTGCCCACCAGGTGCTCGGCGTCGAAATCGGGGAAGGCCTGTCGCAACGTCGCCTGCTGGTTGCGCAGCAGTGCTACCACCGAGCGGTTCACATAGCGGATCACGTGGTCGTTGTCAGCGATCATCATCGCGGTGCGCGAGGCATCCAGTGCTTGGCGGATCTGCGCGTTCTCGGCATGCGCCGCCGCCTCGCGCCCACGCTGGGCCTGCACGTGGCGTGCAGTGTCGGCCAGGGCGTGGGCCAGTGAACCCGGCGCATAGGCGCTGGTGTCGGCATGTGCACCAAGATCGGCGCCGGTGGCGATATCGCGTGCCAGCGCGGCAAGGCGACGCGGGCCATGGCCAAGTGTCTCGGTCTGCTGGCGAAGCCGCAGCGCGACCTGGCCAAGGAACAGGGTCAGGCCCGCGAACATGCCGGCCTGCAGCAGCGTCGGCCACACTGTGGCACCGCTCAGCAACGGGGCCAGCAGTGCGAGCGTGCCGACCCCACCGGCCAGCCACACCGGCAGCCGATCGCGATGTCCCAGCAGCACGCCCAGCAACAGGGCAACCGGCAGTGCCGGTGACAGGCCGACGATCGCGCACACCAGGGCCAGTTGCAGTGACAGCAGCGAGGCCAGGCCATTGCGGGCGATGCCACGGCCAGCCTGGGATCCGCCCAGCCACGCCGCAGGCAGCACTGCAGCGGCAGCCAGCACGGCGGCCTGCACCTGTGGACCACGCAGGGCCAGCACCAGGCCAGCCAGGCCCAGTGCTGCGCTGCCGATCAGCAGGCGGCGATCAGCGCGGCGGGCGAGCTGCTGCAGGTGCGGCAGGCGAGCGGTATCGGGGGGACGGGAGAATGCAGCGGACATCGGCGACTCCTGGATCAGCAGACGACAACGGCCACGCGGTGACGCACGCAGGAATGCGTGGCCAGGGCATGGACCGGGAATTCGAGGAATGCGACGCAATCAACGTCGCGCAGACGGGGCGCCGTGACCACATCCTGTGGGTGACGGTGCAATGGAGCGGGCATGCGGACTTCCTTGCAGAACCAGACACACGCCGCAGGCCCGACCGGACCTGCGTGCTGCAGGCGCAGCGGCCCGCAACTGATGTATCGGCCGCAACTGCGCAGAGTGAAGTGCGCGGACGCCGCGACTCAGCCGGCGTTGTCGTTGCTGAAGAAGCGTAGGATCACCTCGGCGACCTGCGCCGGATCTTCCATGTGCAGGTGATGGTTGCCGGGAAACACCGCCAACCGCCCATCGCGCAGGTGCTGCAGGCGATCGCTGCGCATCGGCTCGGGATAGTAGGACTGCGCCGGCGTGGCATAGATCACCTGCGTCGGGCAGGCGATGGCCTGCAGCAGGTTGTCGATCTGGCCTTCGCTGAGGCGGATCGCGGTCGGCAGCATCAGGCGCGGGTCGCTGCACCAGCGATAGCCGCCTTCGACCGGCTCCACGCCGCGCTCGACCAGCAGGCGTGCACAGCGCTCGCTCAGCTGGTTGGTCATCATCCGCGCGCGGATCGGCGCGGCCAGGTCGGGGAACACGCGCAGTTGCTTGCGCGCCAGCCCACGCGTGGCATTCACGTGCTCGCGCAGGCGGTTGGCGGTGTCTTCTTCCGGACCGCGCAGGCCGCCGAGCGCTTCGATCGCCACCAACCGCTCCACGCGATCACTGACCGAGGCGGTGAGGCTGGCGATGCCGGCGCCCATCGAATGGCCGAGCAGGCTGAAACGGTCCCAGCCCAGCGCGTCGGCGACGTCGAGTACATGGCAGATTGCGGCGGCCGTGGTGTAGCTGGCACCAGCCGGCAGATGCGCGCTGTGGCCGTGACCGGGCAGGTCGATGGCCACCAGCTGCAGCGAGGACAGGTGCGGGGCCAGTGGCACGAAGCTGGCGGCGTTGTCGAGCCAGCCATGCAGGGCCAGCACGCGTGGGCCGTCGCCGTGGTTGCGCAGGCCGGCGACGCGGGCGCCACCGACCTCGAGCTCAAGCGGCTGCAGGCTCATGCCAGCGAGGCCACAGCCAGCCGTGCCAGTGCGCGCGCATGTTCCGGCTCGGCATTGAGGCACGGGATGTAGCGCATTTTCGCGCCGCGCTCGGCCAGCGTTTCGGTGAAGCCCATCGCGACCTCTTCCAGCGTCTCCAGGCAGTCGGTGGCGAAGCCCGGGCACACCACGTCGATCTGCTTCACCCCGGATTCGGCCAATGCCCACAGGCTTGGCTCGGCGTATGGCTGCAGCCAGCGCTCGCGGCCAAACCGAGACTGGTAGCCCATCTGCCACTCGTCCCTGCCCAGGCCCAGCGCGTTGGCGATGGCCTGGGCGCTGGCTTCGCAGCGCTGTGGATACGGATCGCCACCATCGGCCAGGCGCTGCGGAATGCCATGGAAGGAGAACATCAGTTTCTGGCCACGACCGTGCTGCTCCCAGCAGCGCCGGATCGAGCCGGCCACGGCCTCGACCCAGCCCGGATCGACCGAGTAGTCGCGCACCAGGCTGACGGTTACGCCCGGGTTGCGGCGCTGCCACGCATCGACCCGGTCTTCGACCGAGGCGGTGGTGGTGGTGGAATACTGCGGATACAGCGGCAGTACCACGATGCGGCGCGCGCCGTCGGCGGCCAGCCGGTCCAGCTCGCTGGCCAGCGCCGGTTCGCCGTAACGCATCGCGTGGCGCACCGTCAGGGTTGGCAGCAGGGCCTGCATGGCCTGCGCCAGCTGGCGCGTATGCACCATCAGCGGTGAGCCGTCGGGCAGCCAGACCTGGGCGTACTTGGCCGCTGAACGGCCGCTGCGCAGCGGCAGGATCAACCCGCGCAGCAGCGGCTGCCACAGCAGCGCCGGGATCGAGACCACGCGGGGGTCGGACAGGAATTCAGCCAGATAACGACGTACGGCGGGAGCCGTCGGCGTCTCGGGCGTGCCTAGGTTGACCGCCAGCACGGCGGTATCGGGTGCGTCGAGCATGGGCGCTATTGTCGCCGATCCGGTGCTGCGCCGGGATGCAGGGTTCGGATTGCAGGCATAGCGCGCATCAATGTGAGCAGGGAACGCTCATTGGGGATTCATGACAACACTACTAATTTCAGTCACTTGCTATATCTTCCTATGGACTGACTTCTGGAGCCTGCCATGCGTCGCCCGATCCAAGCCCTGCTGATCGCCGCCAGTCTGCTGTCCAGCCAGGCCATGGCCGGGCCGCAGGAAGACCAGCGTGCGCGCAACGCTGTGCGTGTGCTGGCTGAAATCCAGGGGATCCCTGAACAGGGCATCCCTGACAAGTTGCTCGACGAAGGCCGCGCGGTCATCGTCATTCCCGACACGATCAAGGCCGGTCTGGTCATCGGCGGTCGCCGCGGCCACGGCCTGATGTCGGTGCGCATGGCCAATGGCGCCTGGTCCAATCCGGTGTTCGTCAAGCTCACCGGCGGCAGCATCGGCTTCCAGGCCGGTGTGCAGTCCTCGGACGTGGTGCTGGTGTTCCGCAACGATCGCAGCCTGGACAACCTGGTCAACGGCAAGTTCACCCTGGGCGCCGACGCTGGCGTCGCCGCCGGTCCGGTGGGCCGCAACGCCGCCGCGGCCACCGACGGCCAGCTGAAGGCCGAGATCTGGTCCTGGTCGCGCGCGCGCGGCCTGTTTGCCGGTGTCGCGCTGGACGGCGCGGTGCTGCAGATCGACGATGCCGCCAACCTCGACGCCTACGGCAGCAACACCACCCCGCGGATGATCTTCGAAGGCCGCGCCGCCGGTTCGCCGTCGATGGACGTGGTCGCCTTCCGCGATCGCCTGGAAGAGGCCACCTACGCCGCGCGCAACAACCGCAGCGGCAACGGCGGCAGCGCGCCACGCCCGGCAGCGGCCCCGGCAGTTGCTCCGGCGCCTGTTCAGGCAGCACCGGCCGCGCCGGCCGAGGCCACCACCGCACCGCTGCAGAACGTGCCGCAGAACCCGCCGCCGCAGCAGCAGGGCTTCCAGCCGGTGAACGACGGCGAGATCCGTACGGAAACGCTGGGCGGAAACTGACTTTCGTCACGCGCGCCGGCTAACAGCCGGTGCGCTATGCTCGACAGCCTGATCACTAACGTAACGAGCGTCTTTATGGGCAGTTTCAGCATCTGGCATTGGTTGGTCGTGCTGGCCATCGTCCTGCTGGTGTTCGGCACCAAGCGCCTGACCAGCGGCGCCAAGGACCTCGGTTCGGCGGTCAAGGAATTCAAGAAGGGCATGCGCGACGAAGACAAGCCGAACGCGCAGCTGGGCGATGAGTCGCGCAGCCAGGACGCCTCGCGCACCGCGCAGGACGAGCACGACCGCAACGCACGTTGATCCGGAGCGGTTGCGGTGTTCGATATCGGCTTCAGCGAACTGCTGGTGATTGCAGTGGTCGCCCTGGTGGTGCTCGGTCCCGAGCGCCTGCCCAAGGCGGCCCGCTTCGCCGGCCTGTGGGTGCGTCGTGCCCGCAATCAATGGGATTCGGTGAAACAGGAACTGGAACGCGAGCTGCAGGCCGAGGAGATCAAGCGGCAGATGCAGGACGTGCGTCAGGGCATGCAGGACACCGAGAACCAGCTGCGCGCCAGCGGCGAAGCGATCCGTCGCGAAGCCCAGCAGGCGCAGCAGCAGGGCGATGATCTGGTGCAGCAGGTCCGTGCACCGGCACCAGCGGACCTGCCGCCGCACATGAGCGCCGCGCCCGATGCCGTTGAACCGACGCAGGACGGTGGTGCCGCCGAGCCGGTTTCGGCCGCGCCCGCAGAAGCGGGTACGCCGCCGCCGGCGCAGAGCACGGAGCGCCAGCCATGAGTGAACAGGATTTCGGCGAGAGCTCGCTGGTCGAACACCTGGTGGAACTGCGCGGCCGCCTGGTGCGCGCATTGCTGGGCCTGGGCGTGGTGCTGCTGGCGCTGCTGCCGTTCACCCAGAAGCTGTACAACGCGCTGGCCGAACCGCTGGTGTCGCAGCTGCCCAACGGGCAGACGATGATCGCCACCAATCCGGCCGGTGCCTTCTTCGCACCGTTGAAGCTGACCTTCTTCGTGGCCCTGTTCGTGGCAGTGCCGTGGCTGCTGTACCAGCTGTGGGCGTTCGTTGCCCCGGGCCTGTATGCGCGTGAGAAGCGCCTGGCGGTGCCGCTGCTGGTGTCATCGGTGCTGCTGTTCTACACCGGTTGTGCCTTCGCCTACTTCCTGGTGCTTCCGGCGGTGTTCCACTTCCTCACCACCTTCAGCCCGGACGTGATCGCCATTACGCCGGATGCGAATGCCTATCTGGACTTCGTGCTGGCGATCTTCTTCGCCTTCGGTGGCAGTTTCGAACTGCCGGTGGCGATGGTGATCCTGGTGCTGCTGGGGTGGGTGACGCCGCAGCAGTTCAAGGAAGGCCGCGGCTACGCGATCGTCGGCATCTTCGTGGTGGCGGCGGTGCTGACCCCGCCGGACGTGGTGTCGCAGCTGATGCTGGCGATCCCGATGTGCCTGCTGTACGAGCTGGGCATCCACGCCGCACGCTGGCTGGTGCCATCGTCGGTAGTGAAGAAGCCCGCCGCGTGATGCGGTAGCGCCGGGCCATGCCCGGCGTGCGGGGTTCGATGTGATGCCACCGCCGGGCATGGCCCGGCGCTACCGGTGGGACCGGTCAGGCGTGGAACACGTCGCTGGAGGTCGGCGTGGTCGGAATCGGCGGCGCCGCGCGGCTGCCGCGGTGCACGAACATCTGCTTCCACGCGGCGTAGACCGCGCCGACATACAGCGGCATCAGCACCGTGGTCAGTACCAGCTGGGCGATGAAGGCGGCGGCCAGCGGGCCACCGATCAGCATCGCGATCTGGATCACGATCACGAACAGGATGTACATGCAGAACGCGGCGATCAGGCCGAGTGCGGCGAACACGATCATCGCGCCGATGTTCTCGATGCAGCCCTGCAGGCTCAGGCGCAGCGCGTGCATGCCGCTCTGCTTGTCGAACACCACCAGCGCCGGCTGGGTGAACATCGCCAGCGACAGTGCGACCGCACTCAGGAACACCAGCAGCATCCACAGCGCGATGCGCTTGGCCGGCAGGTTGGCAACCAGCGCGGCGGCATCGTCCGGCTTGATCTGCTGGCCACTGCGGCTGATCTCTTCCATCTTGGTCATGACCTCGCTGAAGGCGGTGAAGCCCTCGCGGCCGATCATTAGGAACAGCAGCGCGCCCAGCAGCAGCACCGCCAGCACCTGGATGGCCAGCGGCACCAGCAGGTGGCTGACGCGGTGGTCGCGGATCGGCTGCAGCAGGTGCGAAGCCAGGCCCGGGCGGCCTTCGTCGATCTCGCCCACGGCATACAGCATGCCGCCGAACATGATCGGCGAGATGGCCAGCGTCATCAGCTGCACCGCCATGCCGGCGGCGCCCGGAATCAGCGTCGACAACAGGGTGACCACCCAGCTCACCAGCAGCCAGGTCAGGCCGATCCGGGCCAGCTGCAGCGGCGCACGCCGGTACAGGGAGAACGTATCCAGCAACCACTGGGCGCCCGCCGAAGCCGGCAGCTTGCGAATCTCTTTCATGGACATCCGGGAAGGACAGGAGGGGGCCGGGCGGCTGCCCGTGCCGCCGATTATCCCTGTTTTGCCGCCGGCTGGGCTGAAGACAGCCGTGCCTGGCGGACGAAGCGCCGCAACAGCTGGCGGGCCAGCGGCGCGGCACTGACCGCGCGCTCGATGCTGCGGGCGCAGCCGCCATGGCGGCCGATGCAGTCGGCGCGGGCACGCACGTAGCCACGCATGTGGTGAGTGGCGAACTCCGGATGGAACTGCACGCCCCAGGCCTGGCGCCCCCAGCGGAAGGCATGGCAGCCGTCCAGCGGCGAACGGGCCAGCACCTCGGCCCCGTCGGGCGCGCGCAGCACGGTCTGCAGATGGGTGGCGTGGGCGGCGAAATGCTGAGGCAGGCCCTGGAACAGCGGATCCTGCGCGGCCTGCGGCTGCAGTTCCAGCTCGATCGTGCCGGACTCGCGGCCGGCCGGGTTGTAGGCCACCTCACCACCCAGCGCGTGCGCCAGCAGCTGATGGCCGTAGCAGATGCCGAACACCGGCAGGTCCTCGTGCGCGGTCTGGCGCAGCCACGCGGCACTGCGCTCGCTCCAGTCGGCATGGTCGGTGACGAAGGCGGCCGAGCCGGTCACCAGCACGCCCGCGAAGGCGTGCGGATCGGGCAGGGCGCCACCGTGCTCGACATCGACCACCACGGTCTCGTGTTCTTCCAGCCCGGCGGCGACGCGGATCCAGTGCGGGAAGCGCCCGTAGCGGCGCAGCGACGGCACCGGGCGGCCGGTTTCAAGGATCAGGAACGGAGCTGGGTTCATCCGGGGGCGGCAGGACTGACAGGACTTCCTCGATTGTAGTCAGCCCCTGCGCCACCTTTTCAAGCCCGGCCTGGCGCAGGGTTCGCAGCCCTTCAGTCCGCGCGGCACGGGTGAAACCGGCCAGGTCCATGTCGGCGCGGATCTGCCCGCGCAGCCGCGAACCCAATGGCAGCAACTCATACAGGCCGATGCGGCCGAGGAATCCGGTGCGCCGGCACTCCAGGCAACCGACCGGCCGACAGGGCGTGGCGGCATCTGGATATGCACCATGGCTATCAGCCAGCACCGCCCAATCGGCCGCGCCGAGGCTGTGCGGCTGCTTGCAGTGCGGGCACAGCGTGCGCACCAGGCGCTGGGCGAGGATGCCGTTGAGGGTGCTGGCCAGCAGGTAATGCGGCACGCCCAGGTCGAGCAGGCGGGTGACCGCCGACGGCGCATCGTTGGTATGCAGGGTGGACAGCACCAGGTGGCCGGTCAGCGAGGCCTGTACCGCCATCTGCGCGGTTTCCAGATCGCGGATCTCGCCGATCATGATGATGTCCGGGTCCTGTCGCAGCAGGGTGCGCACGCCGCTGGCGAAGTCCAGGTCGATGTTGGCCTGCACCTGCATCTGGTTGAATTCGGGCGCGATCATCTCGATCGGGTCCTCCACCGTGCACACGTTCACGTCCGGCGTGGCCAGCCGCTTCAGCGTGGAATACAGGGTGGTGGTCTTGCCCGAGCCGGTCGGGCCGGTGACCAGCACGATGCCGTGCGGGCGCTCGACCAGCGCATTCCAGCCGGCGGCTTCCTGCGGACTGAAACCGAGCTGGTCGATGCTCTTGAAGGCCGCATCCGGGTCGAAGATGCGCATCACGCACTTCTCGCCGAAGGCGGTGGGCATGGTCGACAGGCGCATTTCGACCTCGCGGCCACCCGGCGAGCGGGTCTTGATGCGGCCATCCTGCGGACGCCGGCGCTCGGCCAGGTCCATGCGGCCCAGCACTTTGATACGGCTGACCACCGCGGTCATCACCGCCGGCGGCACTTCGAACACCTTGTGCAGCACGCCGTCGATGCGGAAGCGCATGCGCCCCATCTCGCGGCGTGGCTCCAGGTGGATGTCCGAAGCGCGCTGTTCGTAGGCGTACTGCAGCAGCCAGTCAACGATGTGCACGATGTGCTGGTCGTCGGCATTGACGTCGCCGGTGCGGCCCAGCTCGACCAGCTGCTCGAAGCTGGGCAGGGTGGTGCTGGCCTCGCCGCGCACATCGCCACGGGCGCCGCGCACCGAGCGGGTCACCCCGTAGAACTCCATGGTGTAGCGGTGCAGGTCCAGCGGATTGACCACCGCCAGCTCGATGCGGCGGCGGGTCAGGTGCTGCAGGTCACGACGCCATTCCTGCACCAGCGGCTCGCTGGTGGCCACCAGCACGCGCTCGGCATCCACTGCCAATGGCAGGAAGCGGTGGCGGCGGGCGTAGGCATGCGACACCAGCGCGGTGACCGCGGCGACGTCCACACGGGTCGGGTCGATGCGCAGGTAGCGGCTGCCGGTGCGCTGCGCCAGCCACTCGGTCAGGCGTTCCAGGGTCAGTTCGCCGCCGCCGGTGGCGGCCAGCTTGAGGTTGGACAGCAGTACCAGCGGATGCACTTCACTGGCGTTGCGCGCGCCCTGTGCGGAAAACCGCATGCGCTCGCGGTCCTGCTCGGTCACCAGTCCATCGGCGGCCAGGGCCGCGGCAATCTGCTCGAAATGCAGCCGTCCCCAGGGCAGCGGGACGCCGCCCGCCTCGCCGGGCGTGCCTGCCGGCAGCCGATGTTCCATCTGCCTGCTCCTCCCGGGTACGGAATGCCCCGCAGGTCGGCCGTTATACTAGCGCACCCCCTTGCCGGCCAAGACTCGTACGCATGTCCGCGACCCCGACCGTTCCGATCACCTTCCAGGGCCTGATCCAGACCCTGAACCAGTTCTGGGCCCAGCAGGGCTGCGTGCTCATCCAGCCGCTCGACCTGGAGGTGGGCGCCGGTACCTTCCACCCGGCCACCTTCCTGCGTGCGATCGGTCCGGAGGGCTGGAACGCGGCCTACGTGCAGCCCTCGCGCCGCCCGACCGACGGCCGCTACGGCGAGAACCCGAACCGCCTGCAGCGCTACTACCAGTACCAGGTGGCGATGAAGCCGGCGCCGGACAACATCCAGCAGCTGTACCTGGATTCGCTGAAGGCGCTGGGCATCGACCCGCTGGTGCACGACCTGCGCTTCGTCGAGGACAACTGGGAATCGCCGACGTTGGGTGCCTGGGGCCTGGGCTGGGAAGTCTGGCTCAACGGCATGGAGGTGACCCAGTTCACCTACTTCCAGCAGGCCGGTGGCCTGGAGTGCCGCCCGGTGCTGGGCGAGATCACCTACGGTCTCGAGCGCCTGTGCATGTACCTGCAGAACTGCGACAACGTCTACGACCTGGTCTGGACCTACGGCCCGGACGGCCAGCCGGTGACCTACGGCGACGTCTACCACCAGAACGAGGTGGAGCAGAGCACCTACAACTTCGAATACGCCGACGTGGAAGAGCTGTTCCACCGCTTCGATGCCTGCGAGCGTGAAGCGCAGAAGCTGGTGGAAGTGAACCTGCCGCTGCCGGCCTACGAGCAGGTGATGAAGGCCAGCCATACCTTCAACCTGCTCGATGCACGCCGTGCGATCAGCGTGACCGAGCGCCAGCGCTACATCCTGCGCGTGCGCGCGCTGGCCCAGGCGGTGGCCAAGGCGTACTACGAGCAGCGCGAGAAGCTGGGCTTCCCGGGCGCGAAGAAGGCCTGACGGCCGCTCCCTCCTTCTCTCAACTTCCGGGGCGCCGGACGCGTCGCGCGCTGCGCCCCCACCACAGGATCGAACCGATGAGCCAACTGTCCCCCCTGCTGATTGAACTGGGCACCGAGGAGCTGCCGGTCAAGGCGCTGCCGGGCCTGGCCCAGGCGTTCTTCGACGGTGTCGTCGAAGGCCTGCGCAAGCGCGGCGTCGCGCTGGAACTGGGCGATGCACGCCCGCTGTCGACCCCGCGCCGACTGGCCGTGCTGCTGCCGGGCGTCGGCCTGGAACAGCCGGAACAGCACAGCGAAGTGCTGGGCCCGTACCTGAACATCGCGCTGGACGCCGAAGGCCAGCCGACCAAGGCCCTGCAGGGCTTCGCCGCCAAGGCCGGGATCGACTGGACCGCGCTGGAGAAGACCACCGACAACAAGGGTGAGCGCTTCGTGCACCGCGCGGTGACCCCGGGCGCGAGCACCGCCAGCCTGCTGCCGGAGATCCTGCGCGAGGCGATCGCGGCGATGCCGATTCCCAAGCCGATGCGCTGGGGCGACCACGCCTGGGGCTTCGCCCGCCCGGCGCACTGGCTGGTGCTGCTGCACGGCGCCAACGTGGTCGAAGCCGAACTGTTCGGCCTGCAGGCTGGTCGTGCAAGCCGTGGCCATCGCTTCCACCACGACCAGACCGTGTCGCTGGCGCAGCCGCAGGACTACGTTGAAGCATTGCGCGCTGCGTTCGTGCTGGTCGACCCGAGCGAGCGCCGCGCGCGCATCGTCGCCGAGGTCGAGGCTGCCGCGGCCAAGGCAGGTGGCAGCGCCCGCATCACCGACGACAACCTGGAGCAGGTGGTGAACCTGGTCGAGTGGCCGTCGGCGGTGCTGTGCAGCTTCGAGCGCGCGTTCCTGGCGGTGCCGCAGGAAGCGCTGATCGAGACGATGGAGATCAACCAGAAGTTCTTCCCGGTGCTGGATGCCGCAGGCACGCTGACCGAGAAGTTCATCGGCATCGCCAACATCGAATCGAAGGACGTGGCCGAAGTGGCCAAGGGCTACGAGCGTGTGATCCGCCCGCGCTTCGCCGATGCCAAGTTCTTCTTCGACGAGGACCTGAAGCAGGGCCTGGCGTCGATGGGCGACGGCCTGAAGACGGTGACCTACCAGGCCAAGCTGGGCAGCGTGGCCGACAAGGTGGCGCGCGTGGCCGCACTGGCCGAAGTGATCGCGCCGCAGGTCGGCGCCGATCCGGCGCAGGCCAGGCGGGCTGCCGAGCTGGCCAAGAACGACCTGCAGTCGCGCATGGTCAATGAATTCCCGGAACTGCAGGGCATCGCCGGCCGTCACTACGCCGTGGCCGGTGGTGAATCGGCCGAGGTGGCACTGGCCATCGACGAGGCCTACCAGCCGCGCTTCGGTGGTGATGACATCGCGCTGTCGCCGCTGGGCAAGGTGCTGGCCATTGCTGAACGCGTGGACACCCTGGCCGGTGGCTTCGCCGCGGGCCTGAAGCCGACCGGCAACAAGGATCCGTTCGCCCTGCGCCGCAACGCGCTGGGGCTGGCCCGCACGATCATCGAAAGCGGCTTCGAGCTGGACCTGCGCGCGCTGCTGGCCAGCGCCAACGCCGGCCTGGCTGCGCGCAACGTGCAGGCCGACGTCGGCGAGCTGTACGACTTCATCCTCGACCGCCTGAAGGGTTACTACGGCGACAAGAACGTGCCGGCCACGCACTTCAACGCGGTGGCCGAGCTGAAGCCTGCCTCGCTGTATGACTTCGACCGCCGCCTGGATGCGATCGGCACCTTCGCCGCGCTGCCGGAAGCCGAAGCGCTGGCTGCGGCCAACAAGCGCATCCGCAACATCCTGCGCAAGGCCGAGGGCGACATTCCGGCCCAGATCGACCCGGCGCTGCTGCAGGAAGACGCCGAGCGTGCGCTGGCCGAAGCGGTCACCGCAGCCATCGACGACACCGGCGCCAGCCTGCACCACAAGGACTACGTGGCCGTGCTGGCGCGCCTGGCGCGCCTGCGCCCGCAGGTCGACGCGTTCTTCGATGGCGTGATGGTCAATGCGGAAGATCCGGCACTGCGTGGCAACCGCCTGGCGCTGCTGACGATGCTGGGCGAACGCCTGGGCAAGGTGGCGGCGATCGAGCATCTGTCGAGCTGATCGGTGCCCCATCCACGCATGGCGTGGATCTACTGGCATTGACCCATCGGTAGCGCCGGGCTACGCCCGGCGTCACCGAACAATGTCCATCGGGGTCATTGCCGGCATCGCGCACGATGCCGGCATCCTCGGCTGCAATCACGACGATCGCCACAACGGCGCGTATTTTGACCGCCACTTAACAACCGATCCCCAATGACGTGATGCATTTCGCATCGTCACCTCCGGTCGGTATGCTGTGCCGCATGCAGCCAAAGAAATACGCCCTGCCGCTGATGGTCCTGTCGCTGGCCGCCACCTCCGTGGCCCACGCGCGCGGCACCATCGACAAGGTGGACATCAAGGGATTGGACAAGGGCGACGACGCCGCGATCATCGAGAACATCCAGGAATCGCTGTCGCTGTACGACACGATCGGCAAGGAGCAGGGCGAGTCGCGCCTGGAATACCTGCTGTCACAGGCCGAGCGGCAGACCCGCCAGGCGCTGGAACCCTTCGGGTACTACAACCCGGTGATCAAGGTCGAGGCGCCGCGCGTGGACGAGCACGTGCGTGTGCTGATCCATGTCGACAAGGGCACGCCGGTGACCGTCCGCCGCGAGCACATCGACATCACCGGCCCGGCGATGTACGACCAGTACCTGCAGGACGACCTGGCCGCGTTCAAGCCGCGCAAGGGCCAGCGGTTCGAGCATACGCAGTACGAAGCCAGCAAGATCACCGTCACCCGCCGCCTGGCCGAACGTGGCTATTTCGACGCCGACTACACCCAGCGCCAGGTGCAGATCACCCGTGCCGACAACGCCGCCGACATCGACCTGACCTGGGACAGCGGCCGGCGCTACAACATGGGCCCGGTGCGTTTCGAGCAGGACTACTTCGTCGACAAGCTGTTCGACCCGCTGGTGTACTGGGAACAGGGCAGCTATTTCCACGAGGGCAAGCTGGATCGGCTGCGCGAGTCGCTGACCAAGCTGGACTACTTCAGCGTGATCGACATCCAGCCGCGGCCGGACGAGGCCGATGCCAACGGCGAGGTGCCGGTGGATGTGAAGCTGACCCGCGCCAAGCGCACCATCTACACCGCCGGCCTGAGCTACGGCAGCGAGAGCGGCCCGGGTGTGCGCGGTGGCATCGAGCGGCGGTTCCTGAACAACCGCGGCCACAAGATGAACACGCAGCTGGACTATGCGCAGAAGCGCAAGAGCCTGGTGACCAGCTACCGCATTCCGGCCTTCAACTGGCTCGATGGCTGGTACACCTTCGCTGCCAGCGCCTACGACGAGCAGACCGACTACATCGACCTGCGCAACTTCAAGCTGATCGCCAGCCGCAGCGGTGAGATCAACGAGCACTGGACCGCGATCGCCTCGATCAACGCACTGCGCGAGCGTTGGCGCTATGCCTCCGGCACTGAATTCACCGACGCGGTCTACAACACCTCGACGCTGGTCTACCCGCAGCTGGTCGCTGACTACGTCAACGTCGATGACGAACTGTTCCCGCGCAAGGGCATCAGCGGTACCGCGACCATGCGTGCCGGCGTTGAAGGTGCCGGCTCGGACACCAGCTTCGTACAGGCCAACGCCGTGCTGCGCTGGTACATCCCGGTGGGCGAAAGCAACCGCCTGATCCTGCGCGGCGAGGGTGGCACCACCTGGACCAGCGATCTGGTGGCGATGCCGCCGAGCCTGCGCTACTTCGCCGGTGGTGACCGCAGCATCCGCGGCTATGCCTACCGCGAGGTGGGCCCGCGGACCCCTGCACCGGACAAATACGCGCTGGGTGCCAAGAACCTGGTGATCGGCTCGGCCGAGTACGAGCACTACTTCAATGGTGGCCCCTGGGGTGCGGCGGTGTTCGTCGATACCGGCAGCGCCTTCGACAACACCATCGACCTGCATACCGGCGTCGGCTTCGGCGTGCGCTGGAAATCGCCGGTGGGCCCGGTGCGCGTGGATATCGCGCATGGCCTGAACAACCCCGATTCGCAGTTCCAGCTGTACCTGAACATCGGAGCGGACCTGTGAGCACGCCCGCACCCACCCCGAACACGCCGCCGCCGCGCGTGCGCTTCTATCGCCGCCGCCGCTTCTGGGCCTGGTCGGGTGTTGGCGTATTGGGCCTGGTGCTGCTGGCCCTGCTGGCGGTCTACTGGCTGCTGCAGACCGTGGCCGGTCGTGATGTGCTGCTGGCCCAAGTGGTGGCGCGGCTGCCGGTGGGCGCCAGCTTCACCTGGGACAAGGTGGACGGCCCGGTGGCCGGTCCGCTGACCCTGTACAACGTCGACTTCCGCTACGACGACATCCATTTCCACGCCGAGCGCGCGCACCTGGAGCCGGACCTGCGCCCGCTGCTGGGCCGCAAGCTGCTGCTGGACAAGCTGGAGCTGACCAACGCGACGCTGAACCTGGCCAAGAGTGACGAGCCGTTCAAGCTGCCGTCGTGGCCGGATTCGCTGCCGCAGATCGAGATGCCGCTGGCGATCCAGGCCGATGCCATCGCCATCGATGGCTTCCGCATCAGCCAGGCCAACGAGCCGGTGATCGACATCAGCCGCGTGCGTGGCGGCATCGAGATCGCCAACGGCGAGTTCCAGGCGCACAAACTGGTGGTGGACAGCGACATGGGCAATTTCACTGCCCAGGGCCGCTATATCCCGGCCAAGGACTACGACACCGACGTGACCGTCACTGCCGTGCTGCCGGCGCCGCGTGGCCGCACGGCCGCCACCGTCGGCCTGGTCGCTCGTGGCGACCTGTCGCACATGGAGGTGGCCGTAGCCGGGCGCGCGCCGAAGCCGCTGCACGCGATGCTGGTGTTCGATGGCCGCACCGATCCGAGCTGGAGCGCCAGCATCCGCAGCGACGAGCTGGATCTGGCGCTGCTGTCGCCGGCACTGGCCAGTTCGGCGATCGCACCACTGGCACTGGACTTCACCGCCGCCGGCAAGGGCGGCAACGCCAACCTGCGTGGCAAGGTGAAGCAGGGCGATCAGGAACTGGAGCTGGCACCGTCGGTGGTGTCGCTGCAGGACCAGGTGCTGAAGGTTTCACCACTGCTGGTGAAGGGGCTTGGCGGCGAAGCGCGGCTGGAAGGCACGGCCGATTTCAGCCAGGAAGATCAGCAGAAGCTCAACTTCTCGGTGGTCGCACGCGATCTGACCTACGTGCCGGCGCCCGATCCGAACACGGCCGGCAGCGCACCGGTGCCGGTGACGCTGAAGGAAGCACGCTTCGGGCTGGCGGGTACCCTCAAGGCCTGGGCGGCGATCGGCCGTGCCGAAGTCGAACGTGAAAAGCAGAAGGCACAGCTGCGCTTCGACGTGCGCGGCAACGACCAGGCCGCGTCGATCCACCAGCTGCAGGCGCAGACCCCGGGCGGCCAGCTGCAGGTGGAAGGCCAGGTGGCGTGGGCACCGCAGCTGGACTGGGATGCCAAGGCCACGCTGAAGGACTTCGACCCCGGCTATTTCGTGCCGGGCTGGAATGGCCGCCTGTCCGGCAACCTGGCCTCCAAGGGCCGCCAGCTGCCGCCGCCGGCAAACGCACCGCCGGGTACCGCCGGCACGCTCGAAGCCACGGTCGATCTGCCGTCGCTGAAGGGCATGCTGCGCCAGCGCAACCTCGACGCGCAGGGCAAGTTCGCCCTGCAGGGCGAGCAGGGCCAGGGTGACCTGAAGCTGTCGCTGGGCAGCAGCCGGGTGACGGCGTCGGGCAAGGTCGGCGACCGCCTCGACATCGATGCGCGTTTCGAACCGCTGCAGCTGAGCGATCTGCTGCCGGGCGCCGATGGTGGCCTGCGCGGCCAGGTGCAGGTGAAGGGCCCGCGCGATGCGCCGGACATCACCGCCGACCTGGTCGGCAACAACCTCAACTGGGATGGCTACGGCGCCGAGAGCGTGAGCATCAAGGGCCACCTGCCGTGGCGCGGCGACAGCGGCACGCTGGCGGTGCAGGGCCAGCAGGTCAACGCCGGCATGCTGCTGGAACGCTTGAATGTGGACGCGCAGGGCAGTGTCTCCAATCTGCGCCTGGCGGCGCAGACCCGCAACGAGCTGGGCGCGGTCGAACTGCAGGGCAGCGTGCGCCAGCAGGGCACGCAGTGGCGCGGCGAACTGGCATCGCTGCGCATCGCGCCGGTGAAGGGCGATGCCTGGTCGCTTCGCGCTCCGGCGGCGTTCGCGATCAATGGCGGAACCTACACGCTGTCCGAAGCCTGCCTGGCCGCCGCCAGCAGCGGCGCACTGTGCGCACAGGCCAACTGGCCGCGCGAGGGCCTGGTGGTGCGCAGTGATGCGTTGCCGTTGGCGCTGGTGCAGCCGTGGTTGCCGCCGCAGTCCGGTCGCCGCATCTACCTGCGCGGCGATGTCAGCCTGGATGCGCAGATCCGCCCGCGCGGCAACGCTTGGGAAGGCCACGTGGAAGTACGCTCGAAGGAAGGCGGCGTGCGCCTGGGCGAGAGCCGCAACACGGTGGGTGATGCCACCCGTGGCGAGCTGGTGCGCTATGACCAGTTCTCGCTGAAGCTCGACATGACCCCGGCCAGCATCAAGGGCTACCTGGGCATGGGCTTCCAGGGCAACGGCTTCGTCGACGCGAAGATGCAGACCGGCTGGGAAGCCAGTGCGCCGCTGAACGGCGAGCTCTACCTCAACATGTCGCGGCTGTACTGGCTGGAGCTGTTCTCGCCGGACATCGTGCGACCGACCGGCCTGATCGAGGGCCACGTCAGCCTGCGTGGTACGCGTGGCCAGCCGTCGCTGGGTGGCGACGCGCAGCTGAGCAACTTCAAGGGTGAATTCCCGGCACTGGGCCTGACCTTCGACCAGGGCAAGGGCAGCTTCGTGGCGCAGCCCGATGGCTCTGCGAAGATCACTGCGCAGGCCAACTCCGGCCAGGGCACGCTGTACGTGGATGGCGGCCTGTCCTGGTTTGGCGATGCACAGCCGCTGCAGCTGAAGATCCATGGCGAGAACGTGCTGCTGTCCAACACCAGCGAACTGCGCATCGTCGCCAATCCCAACCTCGACTTCACCCTGGCCAAGGCCGCGATGGAGCTGCGCGGTACCGTGCACGTGCCCGAGGCCGACATCGACCTCGAGCGCCTGGACCGCGGCACCTCGGTGTCCGAAGACGTGGTGGTGCTCGACCCGGCCGATCCGGAAGAGTCGCGCACCTCGCCGCTGGACATGGACCTGACGGTCAGCCTCGGCGACAAGGTGAAGATGACCGGCTTCGGCCTGAAGGGTGCGCTGACCGGCAAGATGCAGGTCTGGGCCAAGCCTGGCCGCGAAATGACCGCCAACGGCGGGCTGGAAGTCAGTGGCCGCTACAAGGCGTATGGGCAGGACCTGACCATCACCCGTGGCAACCTCACCTGGAACTACAACGCGGTGTCCGACCCGCGCATCAACATCCGTGCCGAGCGCCGGATCGGTGATGTCACCGCCGGCATCGACGTGACCGGGCGTGCACAGCAGCCGCGTGCGGACGTGTGGTCCGAGCCGGCGATGTCGCAGTCCGAAGCACTGGCCTACCTGGTGCTGGGGCGCAGCCTGACCGGTGCCAGCAGCGACCAGACCCAGCAGGTCAACGCGGCCTCGGCGGCACTCTCGGCCGGCAGCGGCCTGCTCGCCTCGCAGCTGGGTGCCAAGCTGGGCCTGGATGATGCCGGCGTGAGCCAGTCGCGCGCGCTGGGCGGCTCGGTGATCGGCGTCGGCAAGTACATCTCGCCCAAGCTGTACGTCGGCTACGGCGTGTCGCTGGTCGGTGCCGGCTCGGTGATCACGCTGAAGTACCTGCTGCGACGCGGGTTCGACGTGGAAGTGGAGTCGAGCACGGTGGAAAACCGTGGTTCGATCAACTGGCGGCGGGAGAAGTAACCCGTCGCCACTCAATCGCCGTCTGTGCCGGGGTCCATCTGGCGGACAACGGCGAAGGAACGGGCTGGCCTGCGCGGACGAGGCCCATGCGTGAGCATGCCGAGTCCATCAAGCGGCGACGGTCGCTCGACGGGCGCTGGCGCGGACGCCGTCCGTGATGGAGTCCCTCCAACGAAGGGTGTCAGCATGAGGACGCCAGACACGATGACCACCGAGGCGTGGATTGCCACGTGTTTCATGCTGGACGTGCTGATCGCAACGGGTCGAGCGGCATCACCCAGCAAGGCCAGCGCCGCCAGAACGGCCAGCACGACGAGAGCGCCCAGCAGGCAGCGGACTATTGCCACCTGCATCTTCATGAGATTGAAGCGCCCGGGTTGGGATATCGCCATCCAGAAGGCGACCTGATCCCCGTCCAGTGGCGCCAGCGTGTCACGAACGCCATGCACCCCGAGACGCTGCATCGTTTGCCGCATGGTGGCAGCACGCCCGGGCACGCTGGCCGACAGCAGCGATTGCAGCCAGTGCCATGGTCGGGTCAAGCGTTCCACGCGGGCATGGGCCTCGGTTGCGGACACCCGCTCCTGCGGTCGGTCCAGGGCTGCAGTGAGGGCCGTGTGGTTGCGCGGCTGCAGCTGCCACTGGCGATGCAGCAGGTTGCGTCGTGCGCGGACCCGGTAGGGATCGATATCAGCCCGGATCTCATCCCAGCAGAAGTATCGACCGAGCAGATCGAAGTTGGACTCGCACAGCGGCCGGCCCTCGTGCAGCAGCTGCTGCAATACCACGTCACCGATACGCGGCCTGTCAGCCAATGACCACAGCTCCGGACGATGGGCCAGCCAGTGCTCGAAGCTGGCCGGGTCGGCATCGGTCGCGGTGTTGATCAGCAGACGCGCAAACCGGGGTAGGTTCAATGACGGCTCCACCACATCGTCCGGCAGGTCGGTGTCGAACGTGCACGGACGATGCAGCACCGGCATGTGGTCCATCGGCGAATGGCTGTCGTACAGCGCCGGTGGGCCGGGTGGGCGGTTGTCTGCAGGTAGCCTCGACAGCGCTTCTGCACCGTCTTCCTCCTGCCATTGCGCGCGGTTGCGGACCCACTGCAGGGCCTCCTGGTAAGCCTCGTGCAGCGCCTGGAATGCTATCGGGTCTTCGTCCGGGCGCGCCGTGCGCAGTTTCTGCGCGTAGGCGCGCTTGATCGCCCGTTCGTCGGCGCCGGTGTCGAGCCCGAGCGCGTCCAGTGCCCGGTTCACACGGTGTTTCCAGAGGCCGGCGGGAGCCCGTCAATCGACGCGTGACGGCGCGTGCGATGTATTAACTCGGCTCCCCATTGCAGCAGGATCAGAACGATGCCTGCTTCGGCGATAAGCATGGCAAGCACCATGAACACGGCATGGCGGATTCCGAACCGTACCCGGGAACCGACGCGTCGCCACAGGCGCGCAGTCGCCAAGGGCAGTGCCATGAAGATCAACAGGGTACCTTCGATGCGGTGGCCAAGGCCATGGACAAGAACCAGGCTGCTCATCGCCATCAAGGGCGCTGGCAGCGCCAGCAGCCATCTCCAGCGCGAAGGGGGCAGATCCAGCGTCAGCTGGCGCAGCGCCCAGCGCACAGGCACCCACAGTGCGCCGATCGCAGCCAGCAGCAGGCCAAAAGGCACCCCCAGCTGGGCGAAAATCGCGGCTTCGCCCGGCTTTCCCTGGACCAGCGAGATGCCTGCGATTCCAGCAAAGAACAACAGGCTGCAAACGCCCAGCAGCACGCCACGCAGTGCGTTCACCTGCCAGCGCCACCGGTTGGGCCGGGAGATGTCTGCAAGACTTCGCCAGAACAGGATCTGCTGCGGATCCCATGCCTCGGGCACCTGTTCCCTTCCGCCCGCCTCGATGGCATCCAGCAGTGCGTTGACTTCATTGATGTGCTCGGGCAGCTGCGCCTGCCAGAGGGATCGTCGCGAGTGCCATGGCTGCGACACGTAACGCAGGCAACGGCTGACCGTGATCTTCCCCAGCCGCAGGCTGCCCTCTTGTTCAAGCAGTGCCGACAGCTCCGCCGCATTCCCGGTCTCGGCGGCCCAGCGTCGATGACCGCGCGACTGGATCGATGCCAGCCTGTCCGGATCCACGCCATCGTGTACATCATCCCAGCCAAAGCAGCGTGCCAGCAGACCCATGTTGGCTGCGCTGATGCCGTTGTGACTGCGTGCCAGTTCATCCAGCAGCGCGTCGCCCACCAATGGCTTGTAGCGCAACGACCACAGCACCGGCGTGGCCTCCAGCCACGGCCCGAAGTCTTCAGGGGAAGACAGATGGGCCTGGCGCAGGATCAACTGCGCGTGGCTTGCTACGTCGACCACCCCGTCCAGCTCCACCACCGGTGCCGTGCGCAGCAGCACAGGCGTGCCGCGGGGTGGCAATGGAGGCGAGTAAGAACGCGTTTCGGGCGGCGCCCATGCCACGTCGGCGTCGTGCGGCCAGGGGCCGATATCGGCTGCATGCTCCGCCGGTTCGTCCTCGTCCTCGTCCTCGTCCGCGGCATCGGCATCGGCATCGGCCAGCGCTTCCTGGCGGGCCCAGTCCAATGCCGCCTGATAGGCCTCATGCAGGTGCTGGAAGGCGACGGGATCCTGGTCGGGGCGAGTCACCCGAAGGCGCTTTGCGTAGGCGCGCTTGATCGCGCGCTCGTCAGCGGTTTCGTCCAGCTCCAGGACGTGAAGTGCCCAGCTCATGCATCGCGCTCGAGGGTGTCGAGTGCCTCGTCCAGCTGATGGCGATGACGCTCGACGGCAACGGCATCCTGGCTCTCGAGCACATGGCGGAAGCTGCTCAGCCACGACTGCAACTGTTCGCGGTGATGGATGCGTTCCTCGTACAGGCGCTCGGTGCGGGCGATCACCGCGAGGTTGGGCTGGGCGTCACGCGGGTGGATCTTCAGCGCTTCCAATGCGCGCAGGCGCTGCTGGATCTCTTCGGGTGACAGCAGCCCGGGATTCTGTTCCAGGATGAGCTCGTGGCGCTTGCCGGTGGCGTCCTCGGTGACTTCGACCTGCAGCAGCCCGTTCACGTCGTAGGTAAAGCGGGCGGTGACGCTGCGTTCTTGCATCGGGACAGAATGGGTCAGCGGCACGGTCAGCTCACCGAGCTTGATGTTGCGATCCACCGTCGGGCTCTCGCCCTGGAACACGTCGATGCGAATGGCACTTTGCCGCTCGTGCACCGGGTAGAAGCGATCCTCGCGGCTGACCGGCACCACGCTGTTGCGCTGGATGATCGGGTGGAAATAGCCGCTGCGCTCGCCACCGGCAGCATCCTGGCGGGACACCTGCGTGCCCAGCGTGTAGGGGCAGACATCGGTCAGCACGACCTCGCGCAAGGATTCGTCGCGCGCCTTCAATCCCGCTGCAACCGCGGCACCCAAGGCAATCGCCTGGTCCGGATGGACATGGCGCAGCGGCAGCCGGCCGAACATGCGGGTCGCCAGCTTGCTGACCATCGGCATGCGTACCGCACCGCCGACCAGGATGATGTCGTCCAGCGCCTCGGGCTTGAGCCGGGCGTCGCGGATCGCGCGTTCGATGGGCGCACGCATGCGCAGCAGCAGCGGCTCGCAGAGCTGCGTGTAGCGTGCCTCGTCCATCTGCCACTGGCGTTCGCTGCCGGCCAGGGGCAACTGCAGGCTGGCGGCGCCGCTCAGGCTGAGTTCGCGCTTGACCAGTTCCAGCCGACGCAGCAGCTGCGCCTGTTCGGCAGCGGACAGGTCGCCGGCGGACGTGCCCTGGTCGGCATGGAAGGCCTGCACGAGTACCTGCAGGAAATCCTCGCCGCCCAGGAAATTGTCGCCGGCGCTGGCATGTACTTCGACCACCCCGTCGAATAGTTCCAGGATGGAGACATCGAAGGTGCCACCGCCCAGGTCCAGTACCAGCACGCGGCCTTCGCCGTCACGCTCCTGCAGGCCATAGGCCAGCGCGGCGGCCGTGGGTTCATTGATCAGGCGCTCGACGCGGATGCCGGCCAGCTCGCCGGCCGCCCGGGTGGCCTTGCGCTGGGCGTCGGAGAAATAGGCCGGTACGCTGATCACAGCCTCCTCCACCTTGTGGCCCAGGGCCGCTTCGGCGTCAGCCAGCAGCGAGCGCAGCACCATGGCCGAGAGCTCCTCGGGGCGGAAACTGCGCTCACCCAGCCGGGTCTCGCGATCGCTGCCCATCCAGCGCTTGAAGTGGGCCACGGTCTGCTGTGGATGGCTGACCAGGCGGTCGCGGGCCGGCTGGCCAACCAGCACGGCGCCATCGACCAGGCTCACCACCGACGGCGTCAACAGCTCGCCATGGGCATTGGGGAACAGCTGCGGCCCGGTTGCCGTGTGCATGCCGATGAGGGAATGGGTGGTGCCAAGATCGATACCGACGATCATCTGCTGACGTCCGATGTGCAGAAAACGGCAATTCTAGGAGTGCGGCCCAGGCCTGACTATCGGGCGTTGCCCGACAGCGCCCCAGCGGCTATGGTCCCGGGCTGTTCTGTCGTACCGGATTGCCTCATGTCACCACGCAAAGCCCTTCCCACCGCCCTGGCCCTGGGCCTGACCCTTGCCGCCGGCGCGCATGCCGATGAAGGCATGTGGATGCCGACCCAGCTGCCGGAACTGGCCAAGCCGCTGCAGGCTGCCGGTTTCAAGGGCAATCCGGCCGACCTGGCCAACGTCACCGCGCCGCCGCTGAGCGCGGTGGTGCGTGCCGGTGGTGGCACCGGTTCGTTCGTGTCCGCCGACGGCCTGCTGCTGACCAACCATCACGTGGCGATGGGCGTGATCCAGTACAACAGCTCGCCCGAGCACGACCTGATCAATGGTGGCTTCATCGCCAGGGACCGCGCCGACGAGCGCCCGGCCAACCCGGACTTCCGCGTGCTGGTCACCGTCGGCTTCGACAAGGTGACCGACCAGGTGCTCGCGCAGGCCCGTGGCAAGACCGGCCGCGCCTATTTCGATGCGGTGGACGCGGCCAGCAAGCAGATCGTGGCCGAGTGCGAAAAGGATGGCAGCGTGCGCTGCTCGGTGGCCAACATGTACTACGGCACCGACTTCTACCGCATCGCCCAGCTGGAACTGAGCGACGTGCGCCTGGTGTATGCACCGCCGCGCGCGATCGGCAACTACGGCGACGAGATCGACAACTTCATGTGGCCGCGCCACACCGGCGACTTCACCCTGCTGCGCGCCTATGTCGGCAAGGACGGCAAGCCGGCGGCCTACAGCAAGGACAACGTGCCCTACCAGGCGCCGGCACACCTGCAGATGTCGGTGGAAGGCCCGAAGGAAGGCGACTACGCGATGCTGGCCGGTTACCCGGGCATCACCTACCGTCACCGCACCGCGGCCGAATTCGCCGGCCAGATCGATGCCGTGCTGCCGCGCCGCGTGTCGGTGTTCCAGCAGATGATCGACACCATCGAGGCCGCCAGTGCCAAGGATGCGCAGGCGCGTACCCGCTACGCCTCGCAGCTGCAGTCGCTGAAGAACAACCGCAAGCGCGCTGCCGGTGAACTGGAAGGCCTGCTGCGCAGCGATGCCAAGGCCCAGCGTGCCGCCGACGAGACGGCGATGCTGGCTGCCACCGACCGCAAGTACCAGGGCGATATCAAGGCGCTGCTGGCCAATCTGTCGCAGGGCGCGGCGGTGGGCGAGCGAGACCTGCTGCTGGACCAGATGGCCGCGCAGAGCCAGCTGCTGCGCTCTGCGCTGCTGCTGGAGCGCCTGCGCATTGAATCGGCCAAGCCGGACGCGCAGCGCGAGAGCGGCTACCAGCAGCGCGACCAGGCGATGATCGAAGGCGTGCTCAAGCAGGTCCAGCGCCGCTACGCACCGGAGGTCGAGAAGGCCCTGCTGACCACCCTGCTGACCCGCTACCAGCAGCTGCCGGATGCGCAGCGCGTGGCCGAGTTCGACGCGGCCTTCGGCCGTGCCCCGGAGCAGCTGGCCAAGGCGCTGGACACCCTTTACGCCGGCACCCAGCTGGGTGATGAGGCGCAGCGCCTGTCGCGCTTTGCCGCTGCCCGCGAAGGCAAGGCGCTGGCCGCAGACCCGCTGATCACCGTGGCCGGCCCGCTGGTGGCCGCGCAGCTGCGCATCGAGAACGAGAGCAAGACCCGCGAAGGCGAGCAGTTGCGCCTGCGCCCGGCGTACATGCAGGCGCTGTTCGCCTGGCGTGCCAAGCAGGGCCGTGCGGTGTACCCGGATGCCAACCGCACCCTGCGGATCAGCTACGGCAAGGTCGAGGCGCTGCACCCGCGCGACGGCGTGACCTACTCGCCGGTGACCACCGTGGCCGGCATCGTCGAGAAGAACACCAACGCCTATCCGTTCGACGCACCCAAGCCGCTGCTGGCGGCGATCGCCAAGGGTGACTTCGGCAGCACCGCCGACCCGGCGCTGAAGACCCAGACGGTCAACTTCCTGACCAACCTGGACACCACCGGCGGCAACTCCGGCTCGCCGGTGCTCAACGCCAAGGGCGAACTGATCGGCCTGAACTTCGACAGCAACTGGGAATCGGTCAGCGCCAGCTGGTGGTTCGACCCGCGCTACAAGCGCGCCGTGCACGTGGACATGCGCTACCTGCGCTGGCTGCTGGCCAAGGTCTACCCGGCGCCCGAGCTGCTGAAGGAAATGGGCGTGCCGGCCGAGTAAGGCCGGTTCGAGCACGGATTGCAGGCGCTCACCTCGATGGGGGCCTGGTGATTGTGGGCCCCCACCTTGGTGGGGGTGGTTGCCCCGAACGAGCCCGTACACCCGGCCACGCCTGGCCTACACTGCGGGTTCCTCCGACGGAAACACACGCGTGGTCTCCAGTTGGATCCTGCTGCTGGTCTCGGTTGCCTATGCCGCGCTGCTGTTCGGCGTAGCGTGGTGGGGTGACCGTCGGCCGATGTATCCCGACCGGCCGTGGTTGCGGCCGGTCGTCTACAGCCTGGCGCTGGCCGTTTACTGCTCGTCGTGGACCTTCTACGGCGCCGTGGGTACCGCTGTGCGCAATGGCATCGGCTACCTGCCGATCTACATCGGCCCGTTGCTGCTGCTGTTGTTCGGCTGGCGCATCATCGAGCGCCTGGCGCTGATCGCGCGCAGCCAGAACGTGGTGTCCATCGCCGATTTCATCTCCTCGCGCTTCGGCCGCTCGCGGCGGCTGGCGGCGCTGGTGGCGATCATCGCGCTGATCGGCATCATTCCGTACCTCGCCCTGCAGTACAAAGCGGTGGCGATGAGCCTGCAGGTGCTGACCGGCAACACCGGCCCCACCGGCTTCTTCACCGACCCGGCGCTGTACGTGGCGCTGCTGATGGCGTTGTTCGCCACGCTGTTCGGCACCCGCCAGGTCGATGCCACCGAGCACCACCACGGCATGATGCTGGCGATCGCCTTTGAATCGGTGATCAAGCTGCTGGCGATGGTGGCGGTGGGCGTGTTCGCCTACCTGTGGCTGAGCAACCGCACCGACGCGGTGGTCGAGTCGGTGCATACGCTGTTCACCGGGCTGCCGCCGGTGGGCTTCATCTCGCAGACACTGCTCAGTTTCCTCGCCATCATCTGCCTGCCTCGCCAGTTCCACGTGGCGGTGGTCGAGTGTGGTGATGTGCGCGACGTGCGCCGCGCGCGCTGGATGTTCGGCGGCTATCTGGTGGTGATCTCGGGCATGGTCCTGCCGATCGCCACAGCTGGCGTCACCCTGTTCGGCACCGGCGGCAGCGTCGCTGACGATTCGATGGTGCTGGCGCTGCCGCTGGCCGAAGGCCGCAATGCGCTGGCGCTGATCGCCTACGTGGGCGGCTTCTCGGCCGCCACCGGGATGGTCATCGTCTCGTCCATCGCGCTGGCCACCATGGTCAGCAACGACCTGGTGATGCCGGTGCTGCTGCGCCGCAGTGGCGACCACCAGGAAGCGGCCGATGTTGCCTCGCGCGTGCTGTGGATCCGCCGCCTGGCGATCCTGCTGCTGGCGCTGATGGCCTACAGCTACTACCGCACCAGCAGCAACGACAGCACGCTGGCCTCCTACGGCCTGATGGCGTTCGCGGCGGTGGCGCAGTTCGCGCCGGGCCTGATCGGCGGCCTGTACTGGCGTGGCGCCAGCCGGCGTGGCGTCGAGATGGGCATGCTGCTCGGCTTCGCGACGTGGCTGTACACGCTGCTGCTGCCGGCGATGACCATGGCCGGCTGGGTCGATGCCGCCTGGGTGCAGCACGGACCTTTCGGCATCGAGTGGCTGCGCCCGCAGCAGTTGTTCGGCATGACCGGCTGGGATCCGCTGACCCACGGCACCTTCTGGTCGCTGCTGGTCAACGCGGCGACGATGATGCTGGTGTCTGCGCGCTGGCGCCCCGGTGTGGACGAGCGGCTGCGTGCGGCACCGTTCCTCGACCCCTATGCCGAGCGCCCGTCGGTGGCCGGTGGCTGGCCCGGCCACGTGCATGTGGGCGACCTGCTGGCGCTGGCTTCGCGCGTGGTCGGCGAGCGCCATGCGCGGCGTTCGTTCTTCGAGCAGGCACAATCGTTGGGTCGCGAGCTGCAGTCCTCCGCGCCCGCTGACCGGCCGTGGGTGCAGTTCACCGAGCGTCTGCTGGCCGCGTCGATTGGTGCGGCGTCTGCACGCCTGCTGTTGACCAGCCTGCTGCGTGGCTCGGGCATGGACCTGGGCGAAGTAGTGGCGGTGCTGGACGAAGCCGGGCAGGAGCTGCGCTTCAACCGCGAGATCCTGTCGACCACGCTGGAGAACATCAGCGCCGGCGTCAGCGTGGTTGATCCGGACATGCGCCTGACCGCATGGAACCGCCGTTACCAGGACATGTTCGGTTACCCCGACGGCATGCTCTACGTGGGCCGCCCGGTGGCCGATCTGATCCGCTACAACGCCGAGCGCGGCGAGTTGGGCGAAGGCGATATCGAGGTGCAGATCAACCGTCGCATCGGCTACATGCGCGCCGGTTCACCGCATGTGTTCGAACGCACCCGCAGCGATGGCAAGGTGATCGAGATGCGTGGCCAGGCGCTGCCCGGTGGCGGCTACGTGACCAGCTACAACGACATCACCGACTACAAGCACGCGGAAAAGGCGTTGCTGGAAGCCAATGAAACGCTGGAGCAGCGCGTGGCCGAGCGCTCGCACGAGGCCGAGGTCGCGCAGCAGTCGAAGACGCGGTTCCTGGCGGCGATCAGCCATGACGTGCTGCAGCCGTTGAACGCTGCGCGGTTGTTCGCCTCGGCATTGCGTGACAGTGACCATGTGAGCGACGAGCAGAAGCATCTGGCGGAGCGCGTGGATGCGTCGCTGCGTGCTGCCGAAGAACTGCTTGATGGCCTGCTGGACGTGTCGCGCCTGGATGCCGGTGGCCTGCACCCGGTGATCGGGGAGTTCGACGTGAGCGCGTTGATGCGCGAGCTGGCGGCGCAGTACACGCCGGTGGCCGCAGGTCGTGGCCTGCGCCTGGACCTGTTCGCGCGCCCGGCGTGGGTACGCAGCGATCGCCGCCTGCTGCGCCGCGTGCTGCAGAACTTCCTCGCCAACGCGCTGCGCTATACCCGGCAGGGCCGCATCGTGCTGGCGGTGCGCCATCGTGGCGACGAAGTGGAGCTGCAGGTATGGGATACCGGCCCCGGCATTCCCGAGCACCACATGCGGCAGATTTTCGATGAGTTCCACCGCTACCAGCAGCCGTTCGACTGGGGCGAGCAGGGTCTGGGGCTGGGGCTGTCGATCTGCCAGCGCATCTCGCGCCTGCTCGACCATCGCCTCAATGCCCGCAGCCGCGTCGGCAGCGGCTCGATGTTCTCGATCATCCTGCCGCGGGTGGCGCCGCTGCCGGGCTACACCGAACTGGCCACGCCGGTGCAGGCCGTGGCCACGCCGCTGCGCAGCGATTCGCTGGCCGGCCTGCGCGTGCTGTGCGTGGACAACGACGAAGAGATCCTGGACGGCATGCGCGCCCTGCTCGGCCGCTGGCAGGTGCAGGTGATCACCGCTGCCACCGTCGACCAGGCGCTGGAGAAGATCGCCGAGCGCCCGCAGGTGATGCTGGTGGACTACCACCTGCACGACCGCATGGATGGCCTGGACGCGCTGGTGGCGTTGCGCGAAGCCGCCGGTTACCCGCTGCCGGGTGCGCTGCTGACCGCCGATGGCCGCGACGAACTGAAGCGGATGGCACGCGAGCGTGGCTACCGCGTGCTGACCAAGCCGATCAAGCCGGCCTCGCTGCGCGCCTTCCTGGGCGCGCTGCGCGATGCGCAGTAGCGCCGGGCGCCCGGCAGTAGATCCACGCCATGCGTGGATGTGACGTCTGGTAGTGCCGGCCGCTGGCCGGCAACCACGCAATCGCTCGCTTCCGATGCATTACCCCACGCCGTGCAGGTGTTCGTACAGGATGGTCGCGCCGATGATCACCAGGATCACACCACCTATGATCTCCGCGCGCTTGCCGACCATGCTGCCCAGCACGCGGCCGAGCATGATGCCGACGGTGACCATGGTCAGCGTGCACAGGCCGATGACCGCGGCCATCACACCGATATGCACGTCCATGAAGGCCAGGCCGATACCCACCGCCATCGCATCGATGCTGGTGGCGAAACCGGTCAACGCCAGCTTCCAGAAGCCGTGGTGCTGCGAAGGATCTTCTTCTTCCTCGGCACTGTCCGGTCGCAGTCCGTTGTAGATCATGTGGATGCCCAGCGCGCCGAGCAGGCCGAAGGCGATCCAGTGGTCGAAGGCTTCGACATACTGCAGGGCGGCGCGGCCGAGCAGCCAGCCGATGATCGGCGTGATCGCCTCGATGACGCCGAAGATGATGCCGGCGCGCAATGCATCGCGGAACACCGGCTTGCGCATGGCCGCACCCTTGCCGATCGCCGCGGCGAAGGCATCGGTGGACATGGCAAAGCCGATCAGGAGGATCGAAATGGGGGACATGGGCGGCTGCTGAGGTCGGGCTAGGACGGACGCACGGCCTGCGCTCGCGCCCAACCTGACGTTGCGCGCGCGGGCCGCTGGTCTCGCCAACCATCATGGTTGTCCACGCCACGGCGCACTGGCCGAGTATGTTGACGTGGACGATTCCTGCGAAGGAATCCGGCTACTCCCCAAGGGGACGCGAAGCTTAGCACCGCGATTCGCGCGTGGCGCATTTCCAGCGAAACGCGCAGGCAGGGCTGGTTTGTATAGCGATGGCTATATCGCGAGCGCAGCGGTGCCTGGTAGTGCCGGCCGCTGGCCGGCACGCGCAAGGGCGAAAGCGTGCCAAGCAAGCTTGGCACCTACCGAAGCGATTTCATGTCTTTCAGGCGATTGCCGGCCAGCGGCCGGCACTACCCTCAGTCTTCTTCCGGCGGCAGCACGATGGCGTCGTCGTCGATGGCCAGCTTGCCGGCCATCAGCACGGCCTGGGTGCGGTTGGTCACGCCGAGCTTGCGCAGGATGGCGGTGACGTGGGCCTTGATCGTTGCTTCGGAGACATTGAGGTCGTAGGCGATCTGCTTGTTCAAGCGGCCGGCGCCCAGCATCTGCAACACGCGGAACTGCTGCGGGGTCAGCTCCCGCAGGCGCTGCCCCACTTCGCGCTCCTCGCGCTCGGTCGGTGGCACGTTGTGCGCTTCCGGCGGTGCCCAGGTCTCGCCATCGAGGATGGTGCCGAGTGCATGGCCGATGGTGTCCGAGTCGGCCGATTTCGGAATGAAGCCGAGCGCGCCGTGGTCGAGCGCGCGGCGCATCACCGTGGCTTCTTCGCGCGCGGACACCACCACCACCGGCAGCTGCGGATGCAGTGAGCGCATGTGCACGAGTGCGTTGAAGCCCTGCGCACCCGGCATGTTGAGGTCCATGAGGACCAGGTCGGCGTCGTTGTGCTGATCGGCCAGCGCGTACAGTGCTTCCACGCTGTCGGCCTCGAACAGCTGCACGCCGGGGATGACCCGCTGCACGGCGCCGCGCAGGGCTTCGCGGAACAGCGGGTGGTCATCGGCAATCAGGAGGGTGGTCATGGTCGGGGGGAACCGTGGGGGAAACTGTTCGGGGGCCAAGCCCCTGGGGTCAGAGCCCTTTCCTTGCGGAAAGGGATCTGACCCCGGGTCGTGCATCAGCGTACCTTGCGCTCGTCCACCAGCGACGCCACCACCGACGGGTCGGCCAGGGTCGAGGTGTCGCCGAGCTGGTCCGGCGCGTTCTCGGCGATCTTGCGCAGGATGCGGCGCATGATCTTGCCCGAGCGGGTCTTCGGCAGGCCCGGCGCCCACTGCAGGTGGTCCGGCGTGGCGATCGGGCCGATTTCCTTGCGTACCCAGGCGACCAGTTCCTTCTGCAGTTCGTCGCTCGGCGCTTCTTCGGCCACCAGGGTCACGTAGGCATAGATGCCCTGGCCCTTCACGTCGTGCGGGAAACCGACCACGGCCGCCTCGGCCACCTTCGGGTGCGAGACCAGCGCGCTTTCCACTTCGGCGGTGCCGATGCGATGGCCGGACACATTGATCACGTCGTCAACGCGGCCGGTGATCCAGTAATAGCCGTCCTCGTCGCGGCGGCAACCGTCACCGGTGAAGTAGCTGCCCGGGTAGGTGCGGAAATAGGTATCGATGAAGCGCTGGTGGTCGCCGTACACCGTGCGCATCTGGCCCGGCCAGGAGTCACGGATGATCAGGTTGCCCTCGGTCGGGCCGTCCTGGATCTCGCCATCAGCATTGACCAGCGCCGGCTGCACGCCGAAGAAGGGCAGGGTGGCCGAACCCGGCTTCAGATCCATCGCACCGGCCAGCGGCGAGATCAGGATGCCGCCGGTCTCGGTCTGCCACCAGGTATCGACGATCGGGCAACGGCTGTCGCCGACCACCTCGTAGTACCAGCGCCAGGCTTCCGGATTGATCGGCTCGCCCACGCTGCCGAGCAGGCGCAGCGAGGCGCGCGAGGTCTTCTTCACCGGCTCCTCGCCCTCGCGCATCAGCGCACGGATGGCGGTCGGGGCGGTGTAGAAGATGCTGACCTTGTGCTTGTCGATGACGTTCCAGAAGCGCGAGGTATCCGGATAGTTCGGCACGCCTTCGAACATCAGCGAGGTCGCGCCGTTGGCCAGCGGCCCGTACACGATGTAGCTGTGGCCGGTGACCCAGCCGACGTCGGCGGTGCACCAGTAGATGTCGTCCTCGCGCAGGTCGAACACCGCTTCATGGGTGTAGGCCGCGTACAGCAGGTAGCCGCCGGTGGTGTGCAGAACGCCCTTCGGCTTGCCGGTGGAACCGGAGGTGTAGAGGATGAACAGCGGGTCTTCCGCGTTCATGCGTTCCGGCTCGCAGCTGGCCGGCTGGCTGTCCACCACGTCGTGGAACCAGCGGTCGCGCGGCGCCTGCATGTCTACCGCGCCGCCGGTGTGGCGCACCACCAGCACGGTTTCCACGGTATTGGTGCCGGGCAGCTTCAGCGCGGCATCGACGTTGGCCTTCAGCGGAATCTTCCGGCCACCACGCAGGCCTTCGTCAGCGGTGATGATCAGCTTGCTCTGGCAGTCGCTGACGCGGTCGGCGATCGAGTTCGGCGCGAAGCCACCGAACACCACCGAGTGGATCGCACCGATGCGCGCGCAGGCCAGCATGGCCACGGCGGCGTCGACGATCATCGGCAGGTAGATGGTGACCCGGTCGCCCTTCTTGACCCCGAGGTTGCGCAGCGCGTTGCCGAGGCGGCAGGTGCGCTCGTACAGCTCGCGATAGGTCACGTGCTGGGCCGGCGCATCCGGGCCGTCCGGTTCGAACAGCAGCGCTGTCTTGTCGCCGCGCTTCTCGAGCTGGCGATCCAGGCAGTTCACGCTGGCGTTGAGCTCGCCATCCTCGAACCACTTGATGTGGAAGTCGGACAGGTCGTAGCTGACGTTCCTGATCTTGGTCGGCTTGCGCATCCATTCCAGTCGTTCGGCGGCCTTGCCCCAGAAACCATCCGGGTCGGTCAGCGAAGCCTGGTACTGCTGTTCGTAGGACGTCTTGTCGATGCGTGCCTTGGCGGCGAACTGCGGATCGACGGGGTAGATATCAGCCATGGCACCCTCACTTGCACGTTGACTTTGTGTGTGCGGTCGCAGCATTGCGGCGACCGATCCCCCTCAGTTTGCCCCATCCACCCCCGGTCGCGTCACCACTCTGGTTAGACCATGGTCGAAAGTGAGCGCCCAGCAGGGCCGGGTTCGACCAATGGCGAATAGCCGCTATACATAATCGCCCCGCAGTCTCGGCTCGACCGTGCCCCACGCGCGGCATCACCTTGCCACTTGGGAGAGAGGGCAACATGAGCCACCGTACGTTGAAAGCCGTGCGCACACCTTTGGCGGCCTGCCTGTTGGTCGCCCTGGTCGCACCGGGCATGGCGTTCGCAGAGACCGCCAAAGAGAAGGCACTGGAAGCACGCGTTGCCGAACTGGAACGCCAGGTCCAGCTGCTGCTGTCTTCGCAGCAACAACAACAGGCCCAGATCAGCCAGACACAGCAGGCCGTAACCGAAGTCCGCACGGTGCAGGCCGAGCAGAAGCCGGTCGCACAGGTACCGGCCGGCAAGCAGCCGATCCAGGTCACCACCATCACCCCGGGCGCGGCGCCGGGCACCACGGTCAAGATCGGTGGCTTCATCAAGGCCGATTTCCTGGCCACCCAGACCAGTGACGGCCAGCTGGCCGACGACGCCACCGGCCGCTCGCTGTACCTGCCGGGCCAGACCCCGGTGGAAGGCGCCGGCGGCAGCGGCAAGCGTTCGGGTACCGACTTCAATGCCCACGCCAAGTTCTCGCGCTTCAACCTGGGCATCGACAACGTGAGCGAATCGGGCAACAAGGCCGGTGCGTTCTTCGAGATGGACTTCTTCGGCAATTCGCTGGGCAACCAGACCGCCACCAATACCTACGGTGTGACCCTGCGCCACGCCTACATGTACTGGAACAACTGGATGGCCGGCCAGACTTGGTCCAATTTCATGGATGCGGCCGCACTGCCCGAAGCGGTCGACTTCGTTGGCCCCACCGACGGCGTGATCTTCGTGCGCCAGGCGCAGGTGCGTTACACCCAGGGCGGCTTCAGCGTCGCGCTGGAAAACCCGGAGACCACCACCCTCACCGGTACCCGCAACCCGGTCACCGGGGCATGGACCAACGCCAGCGCCAACTCCGACCGCGGCAGCCTGCCCGATCTGACCATGCGCTATGGCTGGAAGGGTGACTGGGGCACCTTCGGTGTCGGCGGCATCGTCCGCCAGCTGAAGGTCGACAACCAGGCCACCGGCGCCAAGGCCGACAAGGTGGCCGGCGGCCTGACCCTGGGTGGCAAGTGGGTGATGGGTGACAGCGATTCGCTGCACTACCAGCTGACCGGTGGCGAAGGCATCGCCCGCTACATCGGCCTGGGCATCACCGCCGACAGCGCCTACGACGTGGCCCGCGACGAGCTCAATCCGACCGGTGTGCTTGCCGGTTACGTGGGCTGGCGGCATGCGTTCTCGCCGAAGCTGCGCACCAACCTGATCTACGCGCGCAGCGACTACGACAACGACAGCATCCTCGGCCCACTGGTGACCAAGAGCGTGCAGAGCATCCGCGGCAACATCTTCTATTCGCCGCTGCCCAAGGTCGATATCGGCGCGGAGCTGATGTACGGCCGTCGCGAAGTGGAGAACGGCAACAAGGGTGATATCACCCGGTTGCAGTTCACCACGAAGTACAGCTTCTAAAGGAGTGCCGACCAAGGTCGGCACCTACAGAGATTGCGTGCCGACCAACGGTCGGCACCCACCGACCCAGGTCGGCATCCACAGAGGGAAAGCGTCCCATGTCCAGCACACCCAGCACCGCACACAAAGCGGGCACCCTGACCCAGGGCCACAAGAAGGTCATCTTCGCATCGAGCCTCGGCACGGTATTCGAGTGGTATGACTTCTTCCTGTACGGCTCGCTCGCGGCCATCATCGCCAAGCAGTTCTTCAGTGGCGTCAATGAAACCACGGGCATGATCTTCGCCCTGCTGGCGTTCGCCGCCGGCTTCTTCGTGCGTCCGTTCGGCGCGGCGTTCTTCGGCAGCCTCGGTGACCGCATCGGCCGCAAGTACACGTTCCTGGTCACCATCCTGATCATGGGCATCTCGACCTTCCTGGTCGGCGTGCTGCCCAACTACGCCACGATCGGTTTTGCCGCACCGGTGATCCTGATCGTGCTGCGCCTGGCCCAGGGCCTGGCGATGGGCGGCGAGTACGGTGGCGCTGCCACCTACGTGGCCGAGCATGCGCCGGACGACAAGCGTGGCCTGTACACCAGCTTCATCCAGTGCACCGCCACGCTGGGCCTGTTCATGTCGCTGCTGATCATCCTGGCCTGCCGCTACTTCCTGGGCAACGAAGCCTTCGAAGCCTGGGGCTGGCGCATTCCGTTCCTGGTCTCGATCCTGCTGCTGGGCATCTCAGTGTGGATCCGCCTGCAGCTGAGCGAATCGCCGCTGTTCCAGCAGATGAAGTCGGAAGGCAAGGGCTCCAAGACCCCGTTCCGTGACAGCCTGAAGGGCGGCAACCTGAAGCTGATGCTGCTGGTCCTGCTCGGCGCCGCAGCCGGCCAGGCCGTGGTCTGGTACGGCGGCCAGTTCTACGCGCTGTTCTTCCTGAGCAGCATGCTGAAGGTCGATGCCACCACCTCCTACCTGCTGATTGCCGCGGCGCTGGCGCTGGGCGTGCCGTTCTTCATCTTCTTCGGCTGGCTGTCCGACCGTATCGGCCGCAAGAAGATCATCCTGGCCGGCTGCCTGCTGGCCGCCGTCACCTACATTCCGATCTTCAAGGGCCTGACCCACTTCGCCAACCCGGCCATCGAAGAAGCCCGCAGCAGCTCGCCGGCCCTGGTCGTGGCCGATCCGGCTACCTGCTCGTTCCAGTTCGATCCGGTCGGCCTGCGCAAGTTCACCAGCTCCTGCGACGTGGCCACCGCCGCGCTGACCAAGGCCGGTGTGCCGTACGACGTGCAGCCTGCCGCCGCCGGTTCGCTGGCGATGGTGAACGTGGGCAGCGCCAGCGTCACCTCGTATGAGGCCGCTGGCCTGACCAAGGAAGACGGCAAGGCCAAGGCCGACGCGTTCGGTGCGGAACTGAAGACCGCGCTGACCACTGCCGGCTACCCGGCCAAGGCCGATGGCGCCCGCATCAACATCGCCGGCACGGTGTTCATGCTGTGGCTGCTGGTGCTGTACGTGACCATGGTCTACGGCCCGATCGCCGCTTACCTGGTCGAACTGTTCCCGACCCGCATCCGCTACACCTCGATGTCGCTGCCGTACCACATCGGCAACGGCTGGTTCGGTGGCTTCCTGCCGGCGATCTCGTTCGCGCTGGTGGCCGGTACCGGCAACCTGTACTACGGCCTGTGGTACCCCATCATCATCGCGTTGATGTCGGTGGTGATCGGCGGCCTGTTCCTGCGCGAGACCAAGGACGTGGATATCACCAAGTAGGAACGATGTTCATCGGATGAAGGAGAGGCCGTGGTGCAGACCACGGCCTTTCTGTTTGTGGGCCGGTGGCTGGGGTCAGATCCCATTCGCGCGTGGATGGGCTCTGACCCCAATCGCAGACCCTGCTACTCCGAGCATCCACCGCTCAGGTCAAACTGCAGCCTCGAGAACTCGTTCGCGCCCGGGGTCAGATCCCTTTCGCATGCGAAAGGGATCTGACCCCATCGGGAAGTTGCCGGCCAGCGGCCGGCACTACCGTTCCGTTGCTCGGCACGCCGTATAGTCGGCCCATGACCACCATTGCCCCAGCCGAACTCCCCGCCCTCCTGCACACCCTGCGCAGCGCGTGGCAGTCGCAGCGCCCATCGCTGGACCAGCGCGAGGCCGACCTGCGGCGTCTGCGCGAAGCGCTGAAGCCGCGCTTGGACGAAATGGCCACGGCCATCGCCGGGGACTTCGGCCACCGCGCCCACACCGAATCGAAGCTGGCCGATGGCATGAGCGTGCTGTCAGCCATCGACCACCTGCGCCGCCACCTGCGGCGCTGGTGGAAACCGCAGCGGGTGAGTGCGGGCTGGCGACTGTGGCCGGCGCGCGCGCAGCTGCGACCGACGCCACTGGGTGTGGTCGGGGTGATCTCGCCATGGAATTACCCGGTCACCCTGGCACTGGTGCCGCTGGCCACCGCAATTGCGGCGGGCAATCACGTGCTGCTGAAGCCGTCCGAACATACCCCGCGCACCAGCGCGTTCCTGGCCGATCTGCTGGCCAGCGTGTTCCCGCCCGATCGCGTGGCAGTGGTGCAGGGTGGGGCGGACGTGGCCGCGGCGGTGTCCTCGCTGCCGCTTGACCATCTGCTGTTCACCGGCTCGACGGCCGTGGGCCGCAAGGTGATGGCGGCGGCCGCCGAGCATCTGGTGCCGGTCACGCTGGAACTGGGCGGCAAGTCGCCGGCCATCGTCTGCCGCGATTTCCCACTGGACAAGGCCGCCGCGCGGCTGGCCACCGGCAAGTGGTTCAACGCCGGCCAGACCTGCATCGCGCCGGATTACGTGCTGATCGATACCGCGCGCCAGCGCGAGTTCGTGCAGGCGCTGCAGCAGCAGGTACGCGAGCGCTACGGCGATTTCAGCAGCGCCGACGACTACACGCGGATCATCAACGAAGGCCAGTACCGGCGCCTGCAGGGCTATCTGGCGCAGGCGCGCGAGCGCGGCGTGCCGGTCATTCCGCTGGCGCAGGTAGATGAGGCGCGCGCCGACCGCGAGCGCCTGCTGGTGCCGACCGTGGTGCTGGACCCGCCTGACGACCTGGACCTGATGCGCGAGGAGATCTTCGGACCTATCCTGCCGGTGCGGGCCTACCCGGACCTCGAGGCGGCGCTGGCCGACGTGCTGTCCCGTGACCGGCCGCTGGCGCTGTACCCCTTCAGTCATGACCGCGCGACGGTGGAGCGCATCCTCGGCCAGGTGGTGGCCGGCGGGGTGACGGTGAATGACACGCTGCTGCACTTTGCCGCCGACGGCCTGCCGTTTGGCGGGGTCGGGGCGAGCGGCATGGGGGCGTACCACGGCCGGGCTGGGTTCGACGCGATGAGCAAGCGGTTGCCGGTGCTGTGGCAGTCGCGCTGGGCGGCCAGTGACCGGCTGCGGCCGCCGTATTCGAAGATTGCGGGGTTGTTGCGATTCCTGCTGCGGTGAAGCCACGCATGGCGTGGCTCTACTGACGGGACCAGGTTCCGGTAGGTGCCAACCTTGGTTGGCACGCGTGGGGCTTCAGCGCCAACCAAGGTTGGCGCCTACCAAAGCAGGGCCGGGTAGAATGCCCGCATGAAGATCGCCTCGTGGAACGTCAATTCGCTCAATGTCCGCCTGCCGCACCTGGAGCAGTGGCTCAAGGAGTTCGGCCCGGACATCGTCGGTATCCAGGAAACCAAGCTGGAGGACCACAAGTTCCCCGATTCGGCGCTGATCGCCGCGGGTTACCGCAGCGTGTTCGCCGGCCAGAAGACCTACAACGGCGTGGCGCTGCTGTCGCGTGAGCCGGCGCAGGACGTGCAGATCGGCATTCCCGGCTTCGAGGACGAGCAGAAGCGCGTCATCGCCGGTACCTTCGGCGACCTGCGGGTAATCAACCTGTACGTGGTCAATGGCCAGGACATCGGCACCGACAAGTACGACTACAAGCTGCGCTGGCTCGAGGCGGTGCATGCCTGGATCGCCGAAGAACTGCAGCGGCATCCGAAGCTGATCGTGATGGGCGACTTCAACATCGCCCCGGACGCGCGCGACGTGCACGACCCGGAGGTGTGGAACGACAACCACATCCTTACTTCCACCGCCGAGCGCGGCGCGCTCAACAAGCTGCTGCAGCTGGGGCTGCACGATGGCTTCCGCCTGCACAACGACGAGGCGGGTACCTTCAGCTGGTGGGATTACCGCGCCGCCGGATTCCGTCGCAACCTGGGCCTGCGCATCGACCTGACCCTGGTCTCCGATGCGCTGAAGAGCGGTGCGGTGGCTTCGGGTATCGACCGCGAGCCGCGTACCTGGGAACGCCCGAGCGACCATGCGCCGGCGTGGGTGCAGTTGGGCTGAGTTGAGGTAGCGCCGGGCCATGCCCGGCGAGCGCAGCGGCGGCAGAGAGACGCCGGGCACGGCCCGGCGCTACCCCTCAGATCACCGTATGCTCTTGCGGGTGAACAGGTTGACGATCGCCAGCAGGATCACCGCACCGATCAGCGAGAACAGGAAGGTGCGGATGGTGATCGCTTCGTTGATGCCGCCGCCGAACAGCCAGCCGGAAATCAGCGCGCCGACGATGCCGACCACGATGTTGAGGATGATGCCCTGCTGGGCATCGCGCTTCATGATGATGCTGGCCAGCCAGCCTACGATGCCGCCGACGATCAGCCAGATGATGATGCCCATGATCGAACCTCCGGTGGGGAACTGTGACCAGTTGACGCGCAGGCCTGTGAACCCGTCGTGCAATCGTGTGATGGGCGCGTGCGGATGAGCCTGCCAGCCACCCTTGAGGGCCCGTGGCGTTTCGGCCCGGTGACGGTCTGGCGGCGCCCGCACGTGCCCGGCCATCGCGGCGAACCGCAGGCCCGGCAGGTGCTGGCACAGGCGTTGGGCGCCGACCCCGACACGCTGCCGCTGGTCCGCGACGACAAGGGCCGGCCGGAGCTGAGCGGCGCGCTGGCCCACTACGGCACTGGCTGGAGCCACAGCGGCGAGGTGTTGCTGGTGGCGCTGGGCGAGGGTGTGCGGCTGGGCGTCGACCTGGAACTGCTGCGGCCGCGGGCCCGCCTGCTGGAGATCGTGCAGCGCTTCTTCCACCCCGAGGAGGTGGCCTGGCTGGAAAGTCTGGACCAGGCCGACCGCGAACACTGGTTCTTCCGCGTGTGGTGCGCCAAGGAAGCGATGCTGAAGGCGCACGGCCAGGGTATCTCGTTCGGCCTGCACCGCCTGCAGCTGGCACCCGGGGCCGATGGCGCCCTGCACCTGCGCTGGTGCGACCCGGAACTGGGCGAGGCCGCGCGCTGGCACCTGCACGAATGGCAGGCCACCGGCCAGTTCCGTGCGGCATTGGCCTGGTATCCGCACTGAAGCGGGGAATCAGCGCGCAAAACCGGCGATAATGCCGGCATGAGCGAACACCCACTTCCCGCCAGCGTGGCCGCCACGCTGGAACAGGGCCTGGCCAGCATGGGCCTGGACGCCGCGCTGGCGCCGCCGCTGCTGCGCTACCTGGCCCTGCTGCACCGCTGGAACGGCACCTACAACCTCACCGCCATCCGCGACCCGCAGGAGATGGTCACCCGCCACCTGCTCGACTCGCTGGCGATGCAGCCGTTCGTGGCCGATGGCAGTCTGGCTGATCTCGGCACCGGCCCCGGGCTGCCCGGCATCCCGCTGGCGATCGCCTGCCCGGGCCTGCAGGTCACCCTGGTCGAGAGCAACGGCAAGAAGGCGCGCTTCATGCGCGAGGCCGTGCGCCAGCTCGGCCTGGACAATGCCCGCGTGGCCGAATCGCGCGCCGAGGCGCTGGACGAGGCCGGCCGCTACGACCAGCTGACCGCGCGCGCGATGGATACCCTGGCCGGCATCGTCCGCGTCGGTGGCCACCTGCTGCGCCCCGGCGGCGTGCTGCTGGCCATGAAGGGCGTCTACCCGCATGAGGAGATCGCGGACCTGCCGGCTGGCTGGAAGGTGCGTGAAGTGACCCCGCTGAGCGTGCCTGGCCTGGCCGGCGAACGCCACCTGGTCACTGTTACAGGTCCCTGATTCCCGCCGCCAGCCCTTTGTGGAACAACGGGTTGGCGATTCACGATTTCCGCAAGGGGCCGGTTGTACGCATAATGACCGGTCCCAGCACACGTCGACGAGGCACACCCGCATGGCCCGCATCATCGCCATCGCCAACCAGAAGGGTGGCGTCGGCAAGACCACGACCGCCGTCAACCTGGCCGCTTCCCTGGCCAACGCACCCAAGCGCGTGCTGCTGGTCGACCTGGATTCGCAGGGCAACGCGACCATGGGCAGTGGCGTGGACAAGCGTGAGCTGGCCGCCTCCACCTACGATCTGCTGCTGGGCGAGTCCAGCGCCGCCGATGTGCGCGTGGAGACCGCCGAAGGCTACGACCTGCTGCCCGGCAACATCGACCTGACCGCCGCCGAGATCCAGCTGATGGCGCAGAGCGAGCGCGAGCAGCGGCTGAAGCGCGCGCTGGCACCGATCCGCGACGAGTACGACTACATCCTGATCGACTGCCCGCCGGCGCTGTCGCTGCTGACGCTCAACGCGCTGGCCGCCGCCGACTCGGTGATCGTGCCGATGCAGTGCGAGTACTACGCACTGGAAGGCCTGAGCGCGCTGGTGGAAACCATCGAAGCGCTGCGTGCCGACCTCAATCCGGCGCTGGAGATCGAAGGCGTGCTGCGCACCATGTTCGATGTGCGCAACAACCTGGCCAACGCGGTCTCGGCCGAGCTGACCGAACACTTCGGCGACCGCGTGTTCCGCACCATCGTGCCGCGCAACGTGCGCCTGGCCGAGGCGCCCAGCCATGGCCAGAGCATCGTCGGCTACGACCGTGCCTCGCGCGGTGGGGTGGCATACCTGGGCCTGGCCGGCGAGATCATCCGCCGCAACAACGAACGCAACAAGGCCACCAAGGCCGTGGAGACCGTCTGATGACCAGCAGCAAGCCGGCAGCCAAGAAGCGAGGCCTCGGCCGTGGTCTGGATGCGCTGCTGGGCCCGAAGGGGGCGGTCAGCCAGGTGCAGGCCACCACCGCGGTGATCGAGCCGCTGCCGGGCGAAGTGCTGCGCAAGCTGGCCGTGGGCCAGCTGCAGCCGGGCAAGTACCAGCCGCGCCGCGAGATGGACGAGGGCAAGCTCTCCGAGCTGGCCGACTCGATCAAGTCGCAGGGCGTGATCCAGCCGATCCTGGTGCGCCAGCTGCCGGCAGGCAACTACGAAATCGTCGCCGGTGAGCGCCGTTGGCGCGCCTCGCAGCTGGCCGGCCTGGACGAAGTGCCGGTGGTGGTGCGCGAGCTGGAAGACCGCACCGTCATCGCGATGGCGCTGATCGAGAACATCCAGCGCGAAGACCTCAACCCGCTGGAAGAAGCCGAGGCGCTGCAGCGCCTGATCAGCGAATTCACCCTGACCCATGCCGAGGCCGCCGAGGCCGTCGGCCGCTCGCGCGCGGCGGTGTCCAACCTGTTGCGCCTGCTGGAGCTGCCGGTGGCGATCCGCCTGCTGCTGGAAACCCGCCGCCTGGAAATGGGCCACGCCCGCGCGCTGCTGACCCTGGCCCCCGAGCTGGCCGGCAAGCTGGCGCAGGAAGCGGCCGATGAAGGCTGGTCGGTGCGCGAGGTCGAGCGCCGTGCGCAGGCCTTCGCCGCCGGCAAGGTGCCGAGCAACCGCCCGGTCGCCACGCCGAAGGTGCAGCAGGCCGACATCGCCTCGCTGGAAACCGAACTGTCCGAAGCGCTGGGTGCCAAGGTGGCGATCAGCCACGGCCGCGGCGGCAAGGGCAAGCTGATCATCCACTACACCGACCTGGATACCCTGGACGGCGTGCTGGAAAAGCTGCGTACGCGCCAGGGCTGAGCCCGGCGCAGTGACAGGGGGCGCGGCCCGTTCCTGCCGTGCCCCGCGAATGACAGGGAACGTACCGCCGCGCGCGCCGTGGGATGTACTGCCTTCCGGCCCGTGGCCTCATCCAGGGAGCAGGACATGAGCAACGCATTCGACGACGTCAGCCCGGGCGGCAGCCCGATCATGGTGCACAGCCGCCAGAAGGACTTCACCCCGCCGCAGGGCGAAGAACACATCGAGGCGATCGGCGCGCACATCGAGCGCCATCTGGGTCCGGTGTCCGGTGTCTTCCACGAGATCATCTCCGACCTGGTGCACATCGACGTGCACGTGGTGCCGGCCAATGACCAGTTCCCGTACCTGCGCCTGGTCACCTCCGGCATGAGCGACCTGCCGATGACCGTGCCCGCCGAGGTGGACGCGGACGTGCCGCGCTACATGGAGCTGATGGTGACCCTGCCGGCCGACTGGCCGATCACGCAGGACGCCTTCGAGGACGAACGCAACTACTGGCCGGTGCGCCTGCTGAAGGGCATGGCGCGGCTGCCGCATGAGTACGACACCTGGCTGGGCTTCGGCCACACCATTCCCAACGGCCATCCCAGCGAGCCCTACGCGCCGGGGGTGGGCTTCGACGGTGCCATCGTGCTGCCACCGGTGACTGCCCCGGAAGAATTCGCCACGCTGGAACTGGACGACGGCAAGACCATCAGCTTCATGACCCTGGTTCCGCTGTATCCGGAAGAGATGGATCTGAAGCTGAAGAAGGGCGCCGAGGCGCTGCTCGACCGCTTCGATGCGAAGAAGATCCAGGACGTGATCGAACCCGGCCGCGCCAATGTGGCCAAGAAGCGTTTCGGGTTGTTCTGAGCCCGCAGCGTATCCTCTGCACCAGTACTCATTGATTTCCAGGCAACTGCAATGACCATCCTGCTCACCGGCGCTGCCGGCTTCATCGGTGCCTATACCGCCCGCGCGCTGCTGGAGGCGGGCCAGCCGGTGGTCGGCCTGGACAACTTCAACGACTACTACGACCCGCAGATCAAGCGCGACCGCGTGGCCGCACTGTGCCCGGCGCTGGACCTGCGCACCCTCGACCTGACCGACCGCGAGGGCCTGGCCGCGCTGTTCGACGAAGTGAAGCCGGTGGCGGTGATCCATCTGGCTGCTCAGGCCGGCGTGCGCTATTCGCTGGAAAACCCGCAGGCCTACGTCGACAGCAACCTGGTCGGCTTCGTCAACATGCTCGAGCTGTGTCGCCACCGTGGCGTGCAACACCTGGTGTATGCCTCCAGCAGTTCGGTCTACGGCGATTCGGCCACGCCGCCGTTCTCCGAGGACCAGCGCGTGGACCAGCCGCGCTCGCTGTACGCGGCGACCAAGGCGGCCAACGAGCTGATGGCCTACACCTACGCGCAGCTTTACGGCCTGCATGCCACCGGCCTGCGCTTCTTCACCGTGTATGGCCCGTGGGGCCGGCCGGACATGGCACCGCTGCTGTTCTCGCGCGCGGTGCTGGCCGGGCGGCCGATCGACGTGTTCAACGAAGGCCGCATGCAGCGCGACTTCACACATGTTTCCGACATTGTGTCGGGTATCCTCGGCGCCCTCGCGCACCCGGCCGACGGTCCGGTGCCGCACCGGGTGTTCAACCTCGGCAACCATACGCCGGTCGAGCTGGAGCGCTTCATCAGCGTGATCGAGCAGGCCGCCGGCCGCCCCGCGCAGAAGGTCTACAAGCCCATGCAGCCCGGCGACATGGTGCGCACGATGGCCGATACCCGGCGCGCGCACGACGCCTTCGGCTTCGATGCGGTGACCCCGATCGAACAAGGCCTGCCGCCTGTGGTGCAGTGGTGCCGCGAGTATTTTGGCGATCGCGCCTGAGGATGGATCCTCACGCCACGGGGTTCATCTTCGGATAACCTCGGTTTCGGAGAATGCGCGGTCTTTGTCCCCCCTTTGGCCGAGTGCCTTATGAGCCAACCCGAGCTTTCCGTTGTCGTCCCGGTATTCAACGAGCGCGACAATGTCGCCCCGCTGGTCGCCGAAATCACCGCTGCGCTGCGTGGCCGGCTGCCGTTCGAGATCGTCTACATCGACGATCACTCGCGCGATGACACCCTGGCGGTGCTGCAGGGGCTGAAGGCGACCACGCCGGAACTGCGGGTGCTGCACCACGTGAACCAGAGCGGGCAGAGCACCGCCGTGCGCACCGGCGTCAAGCACGCACGGGCGCCCTGGATCGCCACCCTCGATGGTGACGGCCAGAACGATCCGGCCGATATTCCCAAACTGCTGGCCGCGCGCGATGCCGCCGAGGTGCAGGTGAAGCTGTTCGCCGGCTGGCGCGTCAACCGCCAGGACAGTGGCAGCAAGCGCTGGGCCAGCCGCTGGGCCAACGCCATCCGCGCGCGCATGCTGCGCGACGACACCCCCGATACCGGCTGCGGCATCAAGCTGTTCGAGCGCAGCGCGTTCCTCGACCTGCCGTACTTCGACCACATGCACCGCTACCTGCCGGCGCTGATGCAGCGCGCTGGCTGGAAGACCACCAGCGTGCCGGTCAACCACCGCCACCGTACCGCCGGCGTGTCCAAGTACAACAACCTCGGCCGCGCGCTGGTCGGTATCCGTGACCTGCGTGGCGTGGCCTGGCTGATCACCCGCAGCAAGCGCACCGCGGTGGAGGAGCGTTGATGGATCTGGAGCTGCATTGGCTCGACCAGCCGCTGACCTGGCTGTACTGGACCGGCCTGCACGTGACCGGCTGGAAGCTGATCGGTTATACCGGCGCGCTGATGTTCGGCGGCCGCTGGCTGGTCCAGTTCATCGCCTCCAAGCGCGCCGGCAAGCCGGTCATCCCGCGCCTGTTCTGGTACATGAGCGTGATCGGCAGCCTGATGACGCTGAGCTATTTCCTGTTCTCGGCCAAGCAGGACTCGGTGGGCGTGCTGCAGAACCTGTTCCCGGCGTTCACCGCGCTGTACAGCCTGCACCTGGACATCAAGCACCGCGGCTGGAAACGCGACAGAGCCAGCCACTGAGGGCCCCGGGTAGGGCTTGGGGTCGGATCCCTTTCCGCAGGAAAGGGCTCTGACCCCCGTCAGGATCCCCGGCGCATCCACGCATGGCGTGGATCTACGGCATGTTCGTTGGTAGCGCCGGGCCATGCCCGGCGGATGTATCTTTTCCGCGCTGCGCGCTCGCGGGGCATGGCCCCGCGCTACCACGCGCCTCCGGCGCTTGGGTCCCGGCCTGCGGCCGGTTCCCGGCCCGGCCTGCGTTGCAGGCAGGACCTTCGTCCCATGCCACGGGCGGTGGGGGGTGCCATGATCGGGGTCTGCCTTCCCGGGAACCTGTGCTCGTGAAAACCCGTCTTGCCGTTGCCCTGCTGATCGCCCTGTCCGCCCCCGCCGTGGCCGTGGCCGCGCCGCCCGCCGCCGCGCCGGCCAGCGTCGCTACCGAATCGCCTGCCGATGCTGCCTTCCGCGCGCTGTACGAGAAGGAATGGAAGTGGCGCCAGCAAGGCGGCGGCGAGGCCAGCGAGGACGAAGACGCCCCGGCCAATGCCACCCGCATGCCCGACGTCGGCCCGGCCGCGCAGCAGGCGCGCCTGAAGGTCTGGGACGAGACCCTGGCCGCATTGAAGAAGATCGACCCGAAGACGCTCTCGCCCGACAACCAGGTCAACTACGCGATCTACCACGACCAGGTGTTCAACCTGGCCGAGGAAGTGCGCCTGCGCGGTTATGAGATGCCGTTCAACGCCGACTCCTCGTTCTGGTCCAACCTGTCCTTCATGGCGCGGCGCGAGATGAAGACCGCGCAGGACTACCAGAACTACATCGCGCGCCTGAATGACGTGCCGCGCTACTTCGGCCAGCAGACCGAGAACATGCGCGCCGGCCTGAAGCGTGGCTTCAGCGTGCCGCGTGCGGTGCTCGATGGCCGCGAGGTCTCCATCGCCACCGTCGCCGAACTGAAGGACCCGACCGAATCACCGCTGTACGCGCCGTTCAAGAAGCTGCCCAATACTGTTCCGGCCGCTGAACAGGCCAAGCTGCAGGCGCAGGCGCGCGCGGCGATCAGTGGGAAGGTGGTGCCGGCGTTCCAGCAGCTGCGCACCTTCTTCGTCAACGAGTACGTGCCGCAGGCCCGCACCACCCTGGCCGCCGAAGCGATGCCCGATGGCAAGGCGTACTACAAGCAGCAGATCCACGAATACACCACGCTGGACCTGTCGCCGGACGAGATCCACCGCATCGGCCTGGAGGAAGTCGCACGCATCCAGGGCGAGATGAACGACATCATCAAGCAGGTGAAGTTCAAGGGCAGCTTCGCCGAGTTCCTGACCTTCCTGCGTACCGATCCACAGTTCTATGCCAAGACGCCGGAAGAGCTGCTGTCGCGTGCTGCGTGGATCTCCAAGCGCGCCGATGGCCAGCTCGGCAAGTACATGACGCTGCCGCGCGCGCGCTTCACCATCGTGCCGGTACCGCCGGATATCGCGCCGTTCTGGACTGCCGGCCGTGGTGGCATGGGCACCTACTGGCTCAATACCTACAACCTGCCATCGCGCCCGCTGTACAACCTGCCGGCGCTGACCCTGCATGAATCCGATCCGGGCCACGCGCTGCAGGGCGCCATCGCCGCCGAGCAGAAGAACCTGCCCGAGTTCCGCCGCAACGCCTATATCTCCGCCTATGGCGAAGGCTGGGCGCTGTACTGCGAGAAGCTGGGCGTGGAAATGGGCATCTACGAAACCCCTTATGAGGATTTCGGCCGCCTGACCTACGAAATGTGGCGTGCGGCGCGCCTGGTGATCGACACCGGCGTGCACAGCAAGGGCTGGACCCGCGAGCAGGCGCTGGCCTACCTGCGCGACCACACCGCGCTGAGCGAGCATGAAGTGACCACCGAAGTGGATCGCTACATTTCCTGGCCGGGCCAGGCGCTGAGCTACAAGCTGGGCGAGATCGCCATCGTGCGCCTGCGTGCGCAGGCCGAGAAGGAGCTGGGCGACAAGTTCGACATCAAGGGTTTCCACGACACCCTGCTGAAGCAGGGCTCGGTGCCGCTGCCGGTGCTGGAACAGCAGATCCAGGCGTACATCGCCGAACGCAAGAAGGCCTGACCCGACGCGTCGCCGGGCATGGCCCGGCGCTACCAGAATGCGCGGTGGTAGCGCCGGGCCATGCCCGGCGAGCGTGATGCGATCGGGTCAGAGCCCCGCCCGAAGGGCGGGGCTCTGACCCCCTCTCACCTCACCCCACCGCCCGCGGCTTGGCCACGCGTGCCGCAAACGTCGGCAGCACCAGCAGGGTCAGCACGGTGGCGGTGATCAGGCCACCGATCACCACCGTCGCCAGCGGCTTCTGCACCTCCGCGCCGGAACCGCTGGCAATTGCCATCGGAATGAAGCCGACGATCGCCACCAGCGCCGTGGTCAGCACCGCGCGGATGCGGCTGGAGGCACCGTTGATCGCCGCCTGCAGCGGCAGGTCGCCGGCATCCAGGCGTTCGCGGATCGCCTGCATCAACACCAGGCCGTTCAACGTGGCCACGCCGGAGACGGCGATGAAGCCGACCGCCGCCGATACCGAGAACGGCATGCCACGCAGCAGCAGGGCGAGGATGCCGCCGACCAGCGCCAACGGCACGCAGCTGAACACCAGAATGGCTTCCTTGCCGCTGCGCAGCGCCATGAACAGCAGGCTACCGATCAGCAGGAACACCACCGGCACCACCGTCGCCAGCCGCTTCTCCGCGCGCTGCAGGTTCTCGAACTGGCCACCCCAGGTCAGGTAGGCACCCGGTGGCAGCGCCACATCGGCGACGGCGGCCTGCGCCTCGCCGACGAAGCCACCCAGGTCGCGACCGCGCACGTTGGCCTGCACCACTACGCGGCGGCTGCCGTTGTTGCGGCTGATCTGGTTCGGCCCTTCGCTCACCGTGATACGCGCAACCGACGACAGCGGAATCACCAGCCCCGACGGCGTGGCGATCGGCAGTGACGCGAGCTGGTCCGGATCGTTGCGCGAGGCATCGTCCAGGCGCACCACCACGTTGAAGCGGCGATCACCTTCGAAGATCTTGCCGGCCGCAGTACCGCCAATGCCGGTGGACAGCGCATCACTCACGTCCGCGGCGGTCAGCCCGTACTGCGCCGCCGCCACGTGGTCGATCGCCACGTTCAGCGTGGGCAGGCCGGAAATCTGTTCCACCCGCACATCGGCGGCGCCATCCACCGCACGCAGCTTGAGCGCCACCTGGTCGGCCACCTTCTGCAGCTGGCTGAAGTCATCGCCGAAGATCATTACGGCCAGGTCGGTACGCACGCCGGAAATCAGCTCGTTGAAGCGCAGCTCGATTGGCTGGCTGAACTCGAAGCTGTTACCCAGCTGCTGTCCGGCGAGTTTTTCGAAGCGCGCCACCAGTGCGTCCTTGGCCAGCTTCGGATCGGGCCAGTCCTTGCGCGGCTTCAGCACGATCACGCTGTCGGAGATATTGGTCGGCATCGGATCGATCGCCGCCTCGGCGGTACCGGTACGCGAGAACACGGTTTCCACTTCCGGCTGCTTGGCAATCACCTTTTCCAGCGCCAGTTGCATGGCCAGTGACTGCTCCAGCGACGTCGATGGCACGCGCAGGGCCTGCATCGCCACGTTGCCTTCGTCCAGCGTCGGCATGAACTCACGGCCCAGCAGCGAGAACGAGCCGATGCCCACCACCACCATCATCACCGCACCGGCCACCACCGTGCGCGGATGCGCCACGGCCTTGCGGATCACCGGTTCGATGCGCGCACGCAGCACGCGGATCAGCCTGGTTTCGTGCTCGCCCTCGTCCGCATGGGCATCGCCGTCCTTCAGCTTCGGCTCGCGCACCAGCAGTGCGGCCATCGCCGGCACGAAGGTGAAAGAGAAGAGGAAGGCACCGACCAGGGCCAGCATGAAGGTCGCCGCCATCGGGTGGAACGTCTTGCCCTCCACGCCTTCCAGGGTGAGGATCGGCGCGAACACCAGCAGGATGATCAGCTGGCCGAACGCCGCCGGGCGCGCCATCTTCAGCGCCGAATCGGCGGCCACGCGCAGGCGCTCCATCGCAGTCAGCGCACGGCCCAGTTCGGCGCGGCGCTGGCCCAGCATCAGCAGGGTCGACTCGACCACGATCACCGCGCCATCCACCAGGATGCCGAAGTCCAGCGCACCCAGGCTCATCAGGTTGCCGCTGATGCCGAAGCGGTTCATGCCGATCACTGCGAACAGGAACGACAGCGGAATCACCAGCGCGGTGATCGTCGCCGCACGCAGATTGCCCAGCAGCAGGAACAGCACCACCACCACCAGCAGCGCGCCCTCGGTGAGGTTCCTGGCCACGGTCTTGATGGTGGAATTGACCAGCACGCTGCGGTCCAGCACCGGCGCCGCCACGATGTCGGCCGGCAGCGACTTGTTCACCTGTTCAAGGCGCGTGGCAGCGGCCTGCGCCACGGTGCGGCTGTTGCCACCGGCAATCATCAGCGCGGTGCCCAGCACGGCTTCGTGGCCGTTGCGGCTGGCCGCACCCAGGCGAGGCGCGCGGCTCAATTCCACCGTGGCCACATCGGCCACGCGTACCACCACGCCATTGCGGGTGGCCACCGGTGCCTGTGCAAGATCGTCGGTGGTCAGCGCCAGGCCATCGGCACGCACCACCAGGCCTTCGCCGGCGCGCTGCACGAAACCGGCGCCGGCCTGCACGTTGGAACGCTGCAGCGCGGTGACCAGGTCGGCCAGGCCGAGGCCATGCGCAGCCAGCCGCGCGCTGTCCGGATGCACGCCGTATTCCTTGATGTAGCCGCCGACCGTATCGACACCGGCCAGCCCTGGGCTGGAGCGCATCTGCGGCGCGATGATCCAGTCCTGCACGGTGCGCAGATAGGTCGCGCGTTCTTCCGGTGTGCGCAGCAGGTTGCCTTCCGGCGTGCGGTAGACCTCACCGGCCTGCCAGCCGGCCTCACCGGGCTTGGCCAGCTTGGCCGGATCGAACGTGGTGAAGTCCACCGTCCACATCAGCACTTCGCCGAGGCCGGTGGTGACCGGCGACAGCATCGGCGATGCGCCATCGGGCAGGTCATCGGCCGCTTCGCGCATGCGTTCGGCCACCTGCTGGCGCGCGAAGTAGATGTCCGTGGCATCGGTGAAGATCGCGGTGACCTGGGAGAAGCCATTGCGCGACAGCGAACGCGTGGTGGTCAGGCCGGGAATGCCGGCCAGCGCGGTTTCCAGCGGGTAGGTCACCTGCCGCTCGATCTGCTCCGGTGTCAGCGCCGGTGCCACCGTGTTGATCTGCACCTGGCGGTTGGTGATGTCCGGCACCGCGTCGATCGGCAGTTTGCCCAGCTGGAACAGGCCCACGGCTGCGATCAGCGCGGCCATGAACACCACCAGCCAGCGGTGACGTACCGCTGTTTCAATGATCAGTTTGAACATGGTCGCCTCCTCAGTGGCCGTGCTCGGCTTCGCCCTTGGCCAGTTCGGCCTTGAGCAGGAAGGCGTTGGCACCGACGATGCGCTCGTTGCCGGTCAGCCCACCGAGGATCTCGATGCGGTCGCCAGCGCGACGCCCGGCCAGTACCGGCTGCGCCTTGAAGCCGCCTTCGACGGCAATGAACACCGCGCTGCCGCCATCGACGTTCTGGACCGCATCGGCGGGCACGCTGAGCGAACCGTCCTGGCCTTCGGTGACCACCACCGCCGATACCGGCGAACCGGCCGGCGGCAACGAGGCGTCGACCGGTGTGGCGCGGATCACGGCCACGCCACCCTGCTGGCGCACATCGGCGGCCGAACCGGTGACGGTGGCGGTGAAGCTGCCACCCGGCACACTCACTTCCAGCTTCATGCCCGGCGTGACCTGCGCGGCCAGCGCCGGCGGTGCGGTGAACACCAGCTCGTTCATCGCCGGATCGGCGACGTCGGCCACGGCGCTGCCGGCGGCGACCACGCCACCCGGGGTGACCTGCACGTTGCCAACGATGCCGGCCACCGGGCTGGTGATGCGCACGCGGCCACTGGCATCGGGCGCACCGTTGGCGGCGGCCTGCGCCTGCGCGGCCGCGGCCTGGGCCTGTGCCGCCAGCGAGCGGGCGCGCGAAGCTTCCATCTCCTGGCGCGCGACCACGCCCTGGTCGACCAGCGCCTTGTCGCGGCCATAGGCCAGGCGTGCGGCCTCGGCTTCGGCGGACGCGGCCAGCGCATTGGCACGGAACACCGCCGCCTCGCCGCTGACCACGATGGCCAGTGCCTGGTTCTGCTTCACCGCGGTGCCCGGTGCAACCAGCACGCGTTCAACGCGGCCAGTCACGGTGGAGGCCACCGATGCACGCGCACCGACCGAGGGCTCGACCCGGCCGGCGAGGCGGGTTGAACCGCCACCGCCGCGACCGACGGCAACCACTTCGATACCGGACGCCTTGATCTGCTCCGGGGTCAGCTGCACCACGCCTTCATCGGCGTCCGCCGGCGCCTTCGCGGTTTCTGCCTTGGCTTCCTTGCTGTCGGCGGCGTGGCCATGGCCATCGTCGGTGCCGGCCTTGGCCGCAGCGGGGTCTTCATTGGCAGGGGTCTGCGCGTTGCCGGCGCAGCCGGCCAGGAACACGGTCAGCAGGAGGCCGCCGATCAGGGGGAAGGAACGGGAGAGAGTCATGGTGCCTCCACAAAGGGTGCGCGCCCTTCCAGGCGGGCAAGATCGATTTCCGCGGCGACGCGCGACAGGCGCGCATCCACGGCGGTGCCGCGGGCGGCGATGAGGGCGCTGCGCGTGCTGCGCAGTTCCAGCTGCGAGATGCGTCCGGCGTCGAAGCCAACGCGCGCAAGGCGATACGCCTCTTCGGCGGCGACCACGCTTTCATCGGCGGCACGGGTACGGCTGCTGGCCGCCTTCAGCCCAGCCACGGCGGACAGGCGCTCGGCCTCGCTGTCGCGGCGCTGCTGGTCCAGGCGCGCTTCGGCCGCGCGCTGGTCGGCGTTGGCGGCGCGGATGCCGCCACGGTTGCGGTCGAACAGCGGGATGCTGAGGCTGAGCCCGAGGTTGTAGGCGCGCTCGCCGCCTTCGCGGAAGCGGGTCTGCGCGGCGGTGACGCTGAGGTCGGGCAGGGCGCGCTTGCGCTCCACGTCGACCAGCTTGCCCGCCGCATCGGCTTCGGCTTCGGCGATGCGCACCGCCAGCGCGGTATCGGTGGCACCACGCGGCAGCGGTGGCGCGCGGTCGAGCAGGCTGTTGTCGATCGACTGCACCGGCGCATCAAGCAGCGCGGTGCCGGCCAGGCGGGCCAGCGCGGCATCGCGGAACGCCTGTGCTTCATCCAGCGACGCCGTGGCATTGGCCACTTCGCTCTGTGCCTGCACCGCGCGCAGCTGTGGTTCGCGGCCCTGCTTGACCATTGCATTGACGGCAGCCGCATCGTCGCGGGTCAGGGTCAGCGCTTCGCCGGCGAGGGCGTAACGACGCAATGCACTTTCCGCCTGTGCGTAGACCGCCGCCAGTTGGCTGGCGACATCACTGCGGCTCTGCGAACCACGCAGGGCAGCGGCTTGTGCCTCGGCCCGGGCGGCACGAACGCGCGCGCCACGCTGGCCCCAGACCTCCAGCGGCTGGGACAGGGTGAGCACGGTGTCGGCCTTGCCCATGCCACGGTAGGTGCCGGAGCCCCAGGCATTCTCGGCCGAGTAGGAAAGGGAGGGATTGGGCAGCGCACGGGCCTGGTCGGCGCGCGCATCGGCGGCCTCGGCCAGTGCCGTGCCCACACGGGTGCCGGGCAGCTGGTCCAGGCGTTCAAGCAGGGTGTCGTAGGAGGGGGCGGCTTGCGCCATCACCGATGCCGCCGGGGCCAGGCCCAGCAGCACAGCGACGACCAGCCCGGCCGCACGCGGCGACCGAGGTGTCAGGATCGACATAGGGGGATTCCGGTTGTGAGTGAAACGGGAGCCCGCAATCGCGGGACGCGCTCAACTCACGCCCGGGGTGGACGCGTCAATTCATCCTGGGCGACTGCATAGGTCGCCGCGTCGCCGGCATTCATCCAACGTGCCGGCAGCGGCGCACCGAAGGCGGCGAGAGTGCTGGCCGGCAGGCTCAGGTTGGAGTGGTGGCAGTGGTTGTGACTGCAGGCACCGGCGTGCTTGCCGTCACTGTCACCCTCGGCATCGTTGGCGTTGCTTTCCACGTGCACCGCAGTGGTGTCGTGCGGTTCGACCGCGCAGGCCAGCACGTCGGCCACCGGCACGACCACGAATGCCGCCATCAGCAGCATCAGCAGGGTCGAACGGAGGTGGCGGGTGATCCAGCGCATGAAGGGGAGGCTAGCAAGCGGTTTTCGCCGGATACAATATCAATGGCCGCTTCGGGAATACGTCGGAATCTCCCGTTCAGGTGGGCGGGCGCGGGGCCTTCTGCCCTGGTGGGTGCCGACCTTGGTCGGCACGCCTTTCGATGCACGGGTCGGATCCCTTTCCTCCGGAAAGGGCTCTGACCCCGCCCCGCCGTTCGGGTGCGCCGCGCACATGTGCTCTGGTAGGTGCCGACCTTGGTCGACACGCTTTTCGGGGCTGGGGGTCAGATCCCTTTTCTTTGGATAGGGCTCTGACCCCGACACATTGCCGGCCAGCGGCCGGCACTACCGGTCTGCGGGCACCTTCGCGATCACCTTGATCTCGAACTGGAACCCATACAGCCAAGTCACGCCGATGCCGGTCAGGGTCGGGTGCGGCGCTTCGCCCCAGTACTCGGGCACGATCGCCCAGGCCTTCTCGAAATTCTTCTCTGGATCGACCAGGAACACGGTCACGTCGATCACGTCATCGAACGTGCAGCCTGCGGCGGCCAACACCGCATTGAGATTCTCGAAGGCACGGCGCACCTGCGTCTCGAAGTCCGGCTCGGGCGAGCCGTCCTCGCGGCTGCCGACCTGGCCGGAAACGAACAGGAAACCGTTGGATCGGATCGCCGGCGAATAGCGGTTGCGCTCGTAGAGGGCCTGGCGGCCGGCGGGGAAAACGACATCACGCTGTGACATGGGGAAGATCCCGTGGGAGAGAACGCCATCCTCCCCGCCGGCGCTGTCTGGATAAACCGCGATGATCGGCCTAGATTGATTGCCAATCCCAAACAATCGCGGCCAGCCATGGACCGTTTCGAGGCGATGCGGGCCTTTGCCCGGGTAGTGGAAACCGGCAGCTTCACCCGCGCCGCGCAGACCCTGCAGATCAGCCGCACCACGGTGACCCAGCTGGTGCAGCAGCTGGAGGCGCACCTGCGGCTGCGCCTGCTCAACCGCACCACGCGGCGGGTCAGCGTCACCGCCGATGGCGCGGCCTATTACCCGCGCATCGCCCGGCTGCTGGCCGAGCTGGAAGAGGTGGAAGGCGGGCTGGGTGATGCGGCCGCCCAGCCGCGCGGACGCCTGCGCGTGAATGTGCCCGGTCCGTACGCACGGCTGCGGCTGGTACCGGCGCTGCCGGAGTTCCATGCGCGCTACCCGGAAATCCAGCTGGATATCGGCGTGAGTGATCGCGAGGTCGATGTCATCGCCGACAACGTCGACTGCGTGATCCGTGGCGGCATCCCGGCCGATCCGGCGCTGGTGGCGCGGCCGCTGGGGGCGTTGCCGATTGGTTTCCACGCCAGTCCGGGCTATGTGCAGCGTTTCGGCGTGCCGACCGACCCACGCGCGCTGGAAGGACCGGACCACCACATGGTCGGCTTCCTCAGCCCGCGCAGTGGCCGTGCCCGGGTGTTCAGTGCGCAGCGAGGCGATGAGCGCATCGAAGTGCAGGGCCGGTATTCGGTCGGCTTCGACGACGGCAACGCCTATCTGGCGGCCGCGTTGGCGGGCCTGGGCGTGGTCGCGCTGCCCAGCTACATGGCCGCGCCGCATGTAGCACGTGGCGAGCTGCTGCCTTTGCTACAGGACTGGCAGCTGCCACCGATGCCGATGCACGTGATGTTCCCGCCGAACCGGCACATGAGCCAGCGGCTGCGGGTGTTCATTGATTGGGTGGTGGAAACGTTGGGGTGAGTGCATCGATCGCGTGCGAAAATCCAGGGGCACGTACTGGAGAACGCATACCCTGATGAGCCGCATCGTCGCACTTGATACCGAGACCACCGGCATTTCCCATCGCCTGGGTCATCGCGTGATCGAAATCGGTGCCGTCGAACTGATCGATGGCCAGCTCACCGGTCGCCAGTTCCATACCTACCTGCAGCCGCAACGGAAGGTGGACTGGGGCGCGCAGCGCGTGCACGGCATCAGCGATGCGATGCTGGTGGGCAAGCCACTGTTCTCCAGCAAGGCCGCCGAACTGCTGGAATTCCTGCGCGGCAGCGAGATGGTTGCGCACAACGCCACCTTCGACGTTGGCTTCCTCGATAACGAGCTGCGCCTGGCCGGCATTCCCGCCACGCTGGCCCAGCATTGCCGCATCACCTGCAGCCTGAAGTTGGCGCGCGGGCGTTGGCCCGGCCAGGGCAACAAGCTGGACGATGTGCTGCAGCGCCTGTGCATTCCAGGGACGCGTGGCCTGCATGGCGCGTTGAAGGACGCCCATCTGCTGGCCCAGGTGATTCCGCACCTGCGCTGAGCCGGTCCGGCCGTTGTTGTAGAGCCGAGCCCACGCTCGGCTCTACAGGGGGCGAGCGCCGCATTCAGCCCCAGCCTGTGGGTAACTTGCGCAAGTGCTTGAACCCGTGCATAATGCGCGGCTCGCTGTGTCCGGTTTTCTACCGGGCGGCGCCCCCGGGAGCACGTCCCCGGCCGCCCAACGCCAGCGTAACCCTTTGATTCTCTTGACGTGTGGTGGGCAACCATCGAGGCCGCCGTCTCCCGGGCTACGGGCTGACAACTACTACTATCGAGGTGCGCAATGTCCCGCGTATGCCAGGTTTCCGGCAAGCGAGTGCAGACGGGTAACAACGTCTCGCACGCCAACAACAAGACCCGTCGTCGTTTCCTGCCGAATCTGCACGAGCGCCGTTTCTGGGTGGCCAGCGAGAACCGCTGGGTCAAGCTTCGTGTTTCCGCGCATGCACTGCGCACCATCGACAAGAACGGCATTGATTCCGTTCTGGCTGAGCTGCGTGCGCGCGGCGAAAAGGTCTGAGGAGTAAAGCATCATGGCAGGCAAGCGCGATAAGGTCCGTATGATTTCCTCGGCCGGTACCGGCCACTTCTACACGACCGACAAGAACAAGAAGAACACCCCGGGGAAGATGGAATTCCTGAAGTACGATCCGGTCGTGCGCAAGCACGTCCTGTACAAGGAAGGCAAGATCAAGTAATCCGCAAGGATTGCTGATCCCCGCGAAGAAACCCGCCCTTGTGGCGGGTTTTTTCATGCCCGGTATTCATGCCCGGAGTCCCCATGGTGGGTGCCGACCGTTGGTCGGCACGCTGCCTCCACACCTGGCAGGTGTCGAACTTGGTCGACACGCTCTCCCCACGCCCGGTAGGTGTCGACCTTGGTCGGCACGCTGGTTCAAGGCAGTCGAGCAAGCTCGACTCTACACACCCTGCTGGGCAGAATGGCCCATCACCTCCCGACGGGCGACACGATGCTGTTCGAGTGGTTGCTGGGTTCCTACCTGCTGCTGATCGACTGGCTGATCCGGCTGGTCGCGCTGTGCTGGATTCCCACCCGCACCACGCCGGGTGCGGCGCGCAGCTGGCTGCTGCTGGTCGGCTTCGTGCCGCTGCTGGGCCTGCCGCTGTACCTGCTGTTCGGCCACCCGTGGCTGTCGCGCGAGCGCATCCGCCGCCAGGCCGAGGCTTCGCAGGTGATACGCGAGGAACAGGCGCTGCAGCACCGCCTGCGCTGGACCCCGCAGGCGGATACCGCCAGCGCCGAGATCGTGCCGCTGGTGCAGCGCCAGGGCGATTTCATGCCGGTGCACGGTAATGCGGTCGATCTGCTGACCGACTACGACGAATCGCTGCACACGCTCATCGCCGACATCGACCAGGCCGAAGACCGCGTGCACCTGCTGTACTACCTGATGTTCGACGACGCGGTGGGCGAGGCTATCGTCGAGGCACTGCAGCGTGCGGCTGCACGGGGCGTGCAGTGCCGTGTGCTGCTCGACGCGGTGGGTGCAAAGCGCGGCCTGCGCGCCTACCGCAAGCGTCTGGAAGCACGCGATATTGAAGTGCGCGCGATGCTGCCCGGTGGCCTGCGCTGGCGCCGCAGCGGGCGCATGGACCTGCGCAACCACCGCAAGATCGCGGTGATCGACAACGAAGTGGCCTATGTCGGTTCGCAGAACCTGGCCGGCCCGCAGTTCGTGCCCGGCCACCCGAACCGCGAGCTGGTGGCGCGTGTGCGTGGCCCGGCGGTGGCGCACCTGGAGGCGGTGTTCGCCAGCGACTGGTACATGGAAACCGGACAGCGCCTGGACGTGATTGCCGATGTGCCCGAGTGCAGCGACGACATCGCCACCCAGCTGCTGCCCAGCGGCCCGGCCTACCCGTACAGCAACGCGCGCGATGCGGTGGCGGCGCTGATCCACCTGGCACGGCGTCGGCTGGTGATGGTCACCCCGTATTTCGTGCCCGATGAAGCCACACTCAGCGCGCTGCGCATTGCGGCGTTGTCCGGCGTGGAGGTGCAGCTGATCCTGTCGGCCAGCAACAACCAGCGGCTGACCTCGTGGGCACAGGAGGCCTACTACGACGAGCTGCTGCGCTGCGGCGTGCGCATCGCCCTGTACGAGCCGCAGTTCCTGCACGCCAAGCACATGAGCGTGGACGAGGACATCGCCGTGCTCGGCTCGATCAACATGGATATCCGCTCGTTCGCGCTGAATGCCGAAATCGGCCTGATCTGCTACGACCGCGCGCTGGTGCAGCAGCTGTGTGCGATCGAGGATGGCTACCTGCGCGAGTCGCGGCAGCTGGACCTGCAGCAGTGGCGCAGCCGCCCCACCTGGCGGCGCAGCCGCGAGGGCATCGCACGGCTGGCCGATGCGTTGATGTGAGCGGAGCGCACGACCGGTGGGCTGGGTGCAACCGGCAGGGGGATCGGTGGCCGGCCACCTATTTCCAGAGTCCTGCTGAACAACGTGGTGGGTTTACACAGTTAGTCGACTGCTCTTGCGATAAAAATCCCGCGCTGCGCGCGATAGTCGACTCTACCCCGTCGTTCCCGTCGTTTCCGCCCATTTCGGCAACCCGGCCCGTCATCGCCAATGGCCTACAATCGGCGCATGACTGATTCACCGCGTAATGGCGAACTGGACCTGGCAATCATCGGTGGTGGTGCGGCCGGGGCGCTGGTAGCGATCCAGGTACTGCGCCAGGCGAAGGCGCCGCTGGCGCTGGCCATTTTCGAGCCGGCCTCGCAGCTGGCCCAGGGCATCGCCTATGCCACGCCGTGGCCGGAGCACCTGCTGAACGTGCCGGCGGCGAAGATGAGTGCGTTTGCCGACCAGCCCGGCGATTTCCTCGATTACCTGATGGCCACCAACGCCTACCCGGGCGAGGCGCGCGAGGTGCTGGGCGAGCGTTATGTGTGCCGCCACTTCTTTGCCGCCTACCTGCAGCAGCGCCTGCAGGACGCCGTGGCCGCCAGCCCGGCGCAGCTGCAGGTGATCGCGCAGCCGGTGCTGGGCCTGCAACCGGATGACCACGGCTACCAGCTGACACTGGGCGATGGCCACAGACTGCACGCTGCGCAGGCGGTGCTGGCCACCGGCAACAGCATGCGCCCGCTGCCGGTACCCGGCGCCGACGCGCTGCCCGCCGATGACGTGATCGAGGCCTGGGACTACGACGGTGTGCGTACCCTGGCCGGCGAACAGGCCGTGGCCATCGTCGGTTCCGGCCTGAGCATGGCCGACACCGTGCTGGCGCTGGTCGCCGCCGGTCACAGCGGGCCGCTGCATGTGATCTCGCGCCACGGACTGCTGCCGTTGCCGCATGCGCACGGCGGCCTGCCCAGCTTCGATCCGGCGGTGCTGCTGCCGATGAGCCTGCGCCAGCGCCTGCACGCGCTGCGTGGTTTCGCCCGCCAGGCGCAGGCCGATGGCCTGCCGTGGCAGGGCGTGATGGACCGCATCCGTCCGCACGGGCAGGCGCTGTGGTGCAGCCTCGATGCGGCCGACCAGCGCCGTTTCCTGCGCCATGTGGTGCGCTACTGGGACGTGCATCGCCACCGCATTGCCGAAGAAGTGGATGTTCAGCTGCAGGCGCTGATCGACAGCGGCCAGCTGCGCGTCCACCGTGCCCGCCTGCAACGCGTCTGGCGCGAGGGCGATGCCGTGCAGCTGTCCGGCCGCGATGCCTCGGGCAATGAACAGCAGTGGACGATCGGCGGTGTGATCAACGCCACCGGCGTCGAAACCCGCGCCAGTGCGCTGCGCAATCCGTTGCTGCAGCAGCTGCAGGCCGATGGACTTGCCCGCCCCGGTCCGCATGGGCTGGGCCTGGACAGCACGGTGCCGGGCGACCGCCTGCGCGCCGTCGGTGGCCAGCCGCAGGCGCGGCTGGGCGTGCTCGGCAGCCTACGCATCGGCAGCCTGTGGGAAAGCCTGGCGGTGCCTGAACTGCGTCAGCAGGCCCAGGCACTGGCCACCCAGGTGGTCGCAGGAGCCGCGACGGCGATGCCGTAAAATGGGGGCATGGATGTCTCCCACCTGCTTGATGGCCTGAACCCGGCCCAGCGCGAAGCCGTCTCCGCTCCCCCCGGCCACCACCTGGTGCTGGCCGGTGCCGGTTCCGGCAAGACCCGCGTACTCACCCACCGCATCGCTTGGCTGCATGAAGTCGACGGCGTGCCGACCCACGGCATTTTCGCGGTGACCTTCACCAACAAGGCGGCCGGCGAAATGCGCCACCGCATCGACGCACAGCTGCCCAACGGCAGCCGTGGCATGTGGATCGGTACCTTCCACGGCCTGGCAAACCGCCTGCTGCGCCTGCACTGGCAGGACGCGAAGCTGCCCGAAGGCTTCCAGGTGATGGATTCGGACGACCAGCTGCGGCTGGTCAAGCGCGTGGTGCAGGCGCTGGAACTGGACGACGGCAAGTACCCGGCCAAGCAGATCGCGTGGTGGATCAACGCGCAGAAGGACGAGGGCCGCCGCCCGCAGCACATCCAGCCCGAACCGCACGATGCGTGGCTGGAAACCATGCGCCAGGCCTATATCGAATACCAGGCACGCTGCGACCGTGCCGGCCTGGTCGACTTCGCCGAGCTGCTGCTGCGCGCGCACGAACTGCTGCGCGACAACCCGGCGCTGCTGTCGCATTACCGCGCCCGCTTCCGCGAGATCCTGGTGGACGAGTTCCAGGACACCAACGCCATCCAGTACGCCTTCGTGCGCGTGCTGGCCGGTGATTCCGGCCACGTGTTCGTGGTCGGCGACGATGACCAGGCCATCTACGGCTGGCGTGGCGCCAAGGTCGAGAACGTGCAGGGCTTCCTGCGCGACTTCCCGGGCGCACAGACCATCCGCCTGGAGCAGAACTACCGCTCCACCGCCAACATCCTCGGCGCCGCCAACGCGGTGATCGCGCACAACCCCGATCGCATCGGCAAGCAGCTGTGGACCGACAGCGGCGACGGCGAGCCGATCGATCTGTATGCCGCGTACAACGAGATGGACGAGGCGCGCTACATCGTCGAGCGTGCGCGCCAGTGGGTGCGTGATGGTGGCAGCTACACCGAAGTGGCCGTGCTCTACCGCAGCAACGCGCAGTCGCGCGCGCTGGAAGAAGCACTGCTGAGCGAACAGGTGCCATACCGTGTGTACGGCGGCATGCGCTTCTTCGAGCGTGCCGAAATCAAGGATGCGCTGGCCTACCTGCGCCTGCTGTCCAACCGCAACGATGACGCGGCGTTCGAGCGCGCGGTCAACACGCCCACCCGTGGCATCGGCGACCGCACGCTGGACGAAGTGCGCCGCGAGGCGCGCGCGCAGGGCATTTCGCTGTGGGAAGCGACCATGCTGGTGACGCAGGGCAGCGCACTGGCCGCACGTGCGCGCAATGCGTTGGCCGGCTTCCTGGTGCTGGTCAACGAACTGCAGGCGCAGACCCTGCACATGACCCTGGCCGAGCGCGTGGACCACGTGCTGGCCCGCTCGCAGCTGCGCGAGCACTGGAGCAAGGAAAGCCGCAACGCGCTGGACTCGGAATCGCGCACCGACAACCTCGACGAACTGGTCTCGGTGGCCTCGCGCTTCGTGCGCCGTGCCGATGACATCGAGGAAGTGGGCGAGGACATGGACGAGCTGGTCGCGTTCCTGGCCTATGCCGCGCTGGAGGCCGGTGAAGGCCAGGCGCAGGCCGGCGAGGAAGGCGTGCAGCTGATGACCCTGCACTCGGCCAAGGGCCTGGAATTCCCGCTGGTGTTCCTGGCCGGCCTGGAAGAAGGCCTGTTCCCCAGCGCACGTTCGCTGGAGGAAAGCGGACGGCTGGAAGAAGAACGTCGCCTGGCCTACGTGGGCATCACCCGCGCGCGCCAGAAGCTGGTGCTGAGCTATGCCGAGTCGCGTCGCATCCATGGCCAGGACAACTACAGCCTGCCGTCGCGCTTCCTGCGCGAGATCCCGCGCGAGCTGCTGCACGAAGTTCGCCCGAAGGTGCAGGTCTCGCGGCCGGCCTCGATGGGTGCCAGCCGGGTGATGGGCCATGCCTCGATCGAGGCGCCGCCGGTCAAGCTCGGCGCGCTGGTCACCCATCCCAAGTTCGGCGAAGGCATGGTGACCGACTATGAAGGCAGCGGCGCGCACGCCCGCGTGCAGGTCGAGTTCGCCGACGCAGGCAGCAAGTGGCTGGTGATGGCGTATGCGAATCTGACGGTGATCTGATCACCGTCGAGGGGCGGGATACCTGTAGAGCCGAGCCATGCTCGGCTGCTGTTGGCGGGGAAGAACAGCCGAGCATGGGCTCGGCTCTACAAAAGCGGTTGGACGTTACACGTATGGGGCCAGAGCCCTTTTCCGATGGAAAAGGGCTCTGGCCCCGATTAGGCTGCGGTCATGACCCGCAACGTGCTCTTCCTCTGCAGCCAGAACCGCCTGCGCAGCCCGACGGCCGAGCAGGTATTCGCCGATTGGCCGGGCATCGAGACCGCCTCGGCCGGGCTGCTGGCCGACGCCGAGGAAGTGCTCAGCCCCGAGCTGCTGCAGTGGGCCGACCTGGTGTTCGTGATGGAGCGCGCCCACCGCAACCGCCTGTCCAGCCGCTACAAGGCATGGCTGAACGGCAAGCGGGTGATCTGCCTGGATATTCCGGACGACTACGAGTACATGGACCCGGTGCTGGTGGAACTGCTGAAGCGCAAGGTCACGCCGTTCCTGCGCTGAGCCCGGGTGTTGTAGAGCCGAGCCCATGCTCGGCTCCATGAGAAGGACAGAGCCTCAGTCCTGTGCTTTGGAGCTGACGGCCGCATCCTGCGCGGACATGTTCTGTTTGAAATTCGCCGTGAAATCAGTGACGGCACGTTCCAGCGCCTTCTCCCAGTTTTCCGGCGAAACGACCTGGAACACATTCGTGCCATGACCCTTGGCGGTAAACGACCGGACCCGGCCTCCGTCGTGGGTCGTCACTTCGACAGACAGATCCGCGACCATCTGCTGCGCCCAGCCGGCAGCACGCCAGAAGTTGAAGGGCGCCCTGACCACGAACTCGTTCATCGACGCCTCCAGACGAAGGCATTGCGCATCGCACTGGTCGGCAGTGCGATAGCCCATGTTGCGCAGCGCCTGGATGATGATCTCGCGGGTCTTTTCGGATGTCGTGCCCGATTCCAGTACGAGGTTGAAACCATTACCGCTGCGGATCTCTCCGCCGACATTCTTGACTCGATCCGATGCGGGAACAAGAGAGAGGAAGTCTGGCGGGCGATTGTCACCCACGGGGGCGACCACGATCGTGGTGCCCTGTTCGGGGTTGACCCGGATGTCGGGCACATTTACTCGCACCACTTCCGTGCGGATGCCGCAGCCGGTGAGGAGCAGCAGCAACGAAAGACCAATTATCGACTTCATGTATCCCCCTGTTGGAATGGTGTCCTTGTCCTGGGCATTATCGCGTGGTCCGCAGGGCGCGGGAGTGGCTTTGGTCGGGGCAGGGCAGTCGAGCAAGAAGCAGCCGAGCATGGCTCGGCTCTACAATAGATCCCACATCTTCCAGGAACGCCCCCATGACCGAATCCACGCTGCACGTCACCGTGAAGTTGAACGCCCGGCTGCAGCCTGAGCATCGCCACGAGCTGTTCGAGGACCCGCTCGACGCGCTGCTGCAGGCGGCCCAGGTGGGCGAGCTCACCGGCGGCGGCACCGCGATGTCGGACCTGGGTGAGGTCGAGTACGGCGATATTGAAGTTGCCCTGGTGGACGCGGCCGGCGTGCCGAAGCTGATCGACCTGCTGGAACAGCTGGGTGCGCCGAAGGGTTCTCAGCTGCAGGGCGCGGGCGAGGCCGACCGCAGTTTCGGTGTGACCGAGGGCCTGGGCATCTACCTGGATGGCCTGACCCTGCCGGACGAGGTCTACGAACAGTGCGATTCGAACCACGTATTCGAGCAGCTGTCCGAGAACATTGATGGCCTGGGCGAGATCTGCAGCTGGTGGCAGGGCCCGACCGAAACGGCGCTGTACATGTATGGCGAATCGTTCGAGGCGATGCGCGATGCGATCGCCGGATTCGTGGCCAGCTACCCGCTGTGCCAGAACGCACGCGTAGTGCAGATCGCCTGAGAAGGTCAACTGTAGAGCCGAGCCCATGCTCGGCTGCTTCATCCGCAGCCGAGCATGGGCTCGGCTCTACAGAAGCGGGTTACTTTCCCGCTGCCTGAAGGGCGTTGTCTCGCAGCGCCATGTCCTTGCCGATCTGGTAGCCACCGAAAAGCACCGCCAACGCGACGATCAGCGCGACCATGATGGACTTCTGTGAGCTCCAGACCGGGGGCTTGTTGTCCTGCATGTGCGTTCTCCTTGGGGGCGGCGCGGTGCCGCTGGTCCAGCATGCGCCGCGGTCAGGGGGTGTGCAAGCGGACGGTGCGCACACGCCGCTGCGCGGCGCCGGATTGATCCTGCTCAAGGCGCGGCCTGCACATCCGGTGTGCAATGGTGTCGTTCCCATCTGGCAGATCGCTACGGAGCCCCACCATGTACAAGCGCATCCTGATTGCCACCGACGGGTCCGAGCTGGCCGACAAAGGCCTGGCCAAGGGCCTGGAGCTGGCCAAGGACCTCAACGCCGAGGTCGATATCGTGACTGTTTCCGAGCCGTGGGCCGTCGGCATGTACGACGCCATGGGCTGGAGCGTGGGCTACATGAACAGCCCGGAGTACAAGGCTGACCGCGAGGAAGGTGCGCAGAAGGTGCTGCAGCCGGCGCTGGCCAAGGCGGCCGAGCAGGGCATTACCGCCAACCCCGTGCATGTGCTGGACCGCTATGCGGCCGACGGCATCATCGAGACGGCGGGCGAGCGCAACAGCGATCTGATCGTGATGACCTCGCATGGCCGTCGCGGCGTGACCCGCGTGCTGCTGGGCAGCCAGACCGCAGAAGTGCTGGCGCGCAGCACCCTACCGGTGCTGGTCATCCGCTGATCCACACCCACTGATTCAAGCGTTCCCGGGGAGGGGACCCGACGCCGGCCGCAGGATGCGCGCCGGCGTTGTTTTTTGCGGGGGCCGGCAGGGGCACATCCACGCATGGCGTGGATCTACTGAACCGGCGGGCATCCACGCATGGCGTGGATGGGCCCTGCCGATTGCCATGATGGGGTCAGAGCCCTTTCCTGCGGAAAGGGATCCGGCCCCGGCCACCTCACCAGCTGTACAGCTTCCAGTACACCGGCGACACGCCGTCCTTGTCGTTGTCGAAACGGCCGTCGCCGTTCTTGTCGTACATGTAGAACGGAGCACCGCGCGACGGCGTCACCTTGACCATGCGCAGCTGGCCGGACACGCGGTATTCCTCGATGACATCGCCGTTGTCCATGGTGCGCTTGGAGACATCGGCGCCCTTGACGTCCACCGGGGGAGCACCTGCGCCACCCATGCTGGCGCAGCCAGCGAGCAGGAGCAGGGAAGCCAGCATCAGGGTCTTCATCGGCGGGGGCCTTTGCCTGGATAGAGCCTTGATTATGCCCCATCGCCGGGTGCGTGCCGTGTCGTCGCGGTGCAGGCACGGGCGCGTAGAATCGACCCATGAGCAGATTAGTCCTGATCGACGGGTCCAGTTACCTGTACCGCGCGTTCCACGCGCTGCCGCCCCTGTCCAATGCACAGGGCGAACCCACCGGCGCGCTGTTCGGCGTGGTCAACATGCTGCGCTCGACGCTGAAGGAGCGCCCGGCCTATGTAGCGTTCGTGGTCGATGCGCCCGGCAAGACCTTCCGTGACGACCTGTACGACCAGTACAAGGCCAACCGCCCGCCGATGCCCGATGAACTGCGCAGCCAGGTCGAGCCGATGTGCCGCATCGTCGAAGCGCTGGGCATCAGCATCCTGCGCATTCCCGGCGTGGAAGCCGACGATGTGATCGGTACGCTGGCACTGCAGGGCCTGGCGCAGGACCTGAAGGTGACCATCTCCACAGGCGACAAGGACTTTGCCCAGCTGGTGCGCCCGGGCATCGAACTGGTCAACACCATGACCGGCAGCCGCATGGATTCGGACGCGGCGGTGATGGACAAGTTCGGCGTGCGCGCCGACCAGATCATCGACCTGCTGGCGCTGATGGGCGACACCGTCGACAACGTGCCGGGCGTGGAGAAGTGCGGGCCGAAGACCGCCGCCAAGTGGCTGGCCGAGTACCAGCACCTGGACGGCGTGATGGCCGCCGCGCCGACCATGAAGGGCAAGATCGGCGAAAACCTGCGCGCCGCGCTGGAACGCCTGCCGCTGAACCGCGAGCTGGTGACCATCCGCACCGACGTGGAGCTGGACGCCAGCCCGACCACGCTGGCCCTGCGCGAGCAGGACGTGCCTGAGCTGACCGAGCTGTATACGCGTTACGGCTTCACCCAGGCGCTGAAGGAGCTGGGTGCGCCGCTGCCGGCGCCAACTGCCGCCAGCGACGCCACTCCAAGCCTGCGCGGCACCGCTGCCGGTTTCGCGCGTGGCAGTGCCGAGGCGCCGGCTGCCGGCACGCTGGATCCGGCGCTGTCCGTGCCGGGTGAATACGAGACCGTGCTGACCAGCGAGCAGCTGCAGGCCTGGGTGGAGCGCCTGCAGCAGGCCGACCTGATCAGCTTCGACACCGAAACCGATGCGCTGGACGCGATGCGTGCGCGCCTGGTCGGCATCAGCCTGGCGGTCGAGCCGGGCAAGGCCGCCTACATTCCGGTCGGCCACGATTACCCGGGGGCGCCGGCCCAGCTGCCGATGCAGCAGGTGCTCGATGCCCTGCGCCCGGTGCTGCAGGACCCAGCGAAGAAGAAGCTGGGCCAGCATGGCAAGTACGACCTGCATGTGTTGCGCCGCCACGGCGTGGAGGTGCAGGGCTACCACGACGACACCATGCTCGAGAGCTTCGTGCTCAACTCCACCGCCACCCGCCACGACATGGATTCGCTGGCCCTGCGCTACCTGGGCTACAGCACCATCAAGTTCGAGGACGTGGCCGGCAAGGGCGCCAAGCAGATTCCGTTCTCGCAGGTGGGCATCGACGAGGCCAGCCGCTACGCAGCCGAGGACGCCGACATCACCCTGCGCCTGCACCGCGCGCTGCAGCCGCAGCTGCTGGCCGTGCCGGCACTGGACAGCATGTACCGCGACATCGAGATGCCGCTGGTGCCGGTGCTGACCACGATTGAAGCCAACGGCGTGCGCATCGACACCGACGAGCTGCGCCGGCAGAGCCAGGACCTGTCCTCGCGCATGCTGGCCGCGCAGCAGAAGGCCACCGAACTGGCCGGCCGCAGCTTCAACCTGGATTCGCCCAAGCAGCTGCAGGCGGTGCTGTTCGATGAGCTGAAGCTGCCGGCGGTGGTGAAGACCCCCAAGGGCCAGCCCAGCACCAATGAAGAGGCGCTGGAGGCGATTGCCGACCAGCACGAGCTGCCGCGGGTGATCCTCGACTACCGCGGCCTGGCCAAGCTGCGCAGCACCTACACCGACAAGCTGCCGGAGATGGTCAACCCTGACACTGGCCGCGTGCACACCAGCTATCACCAGTCCGGTGCCGCCACCGGACGCCTGTCCTCGTCGGACCCGAACCTGCAGAACATCCCGATCCGCACCGAGGACGGCCGCCGCATCCGCCGCGCGTTCATCGCCCCGGAGGGCTTCCAGCTGCTGGCCGCCGACTACTCGCAGATCGAGCTGCGGATCATGGCCCACCTGTCCGAGGACCCGGGCCTGGTGCGTGCCTTCGAGCAGGGCGCCGACGTGCACCGTGCCACCGCCGCCGAGGTGTTCGGGCGCACCCTGGAAGAAGTGACGCCGAACGAGCGTCGTGCCGCCAAGGCGATCAACTTCGGCCTGATGTACGGCATGAGCGCCTTCGGCCTGGCCCGCAACCTGGGCATCGACCGTGGCCAGGCACAGGACTACGTGGCGCTGTACTTCAGCCGCTACCCGGGCGTGCGTGACTTCATGGAGCGGATGCGCCAGCAGGCCCGCGACCAGGGCTATGTGGAGACCCTGTTCGGTCGCCGCCTGTACCTGAACGACATTCATGCACGTAACCAGGGCCTGCGCGCCGGTGCCGAGCGTGCCGCGATCAACGCGCCGATGCAGGGCACCGCCGCCGACATCATCAAGCGGGCGATGGTGGACGTGGACCAGTGGCTGCGTGACAGCGGCGCACCGGCGCGGATGATCCTGCAGGTGCACGATGAACTGGTCTTCGAAACCGAAAGCAGTTTCGTCGAGGAGTTGCGTTTGCAGGTGGTCGAGCGCATGTCGCAAGCGGCCAAACTGCGGGTGCCGCTGGTGGTCGATACCGGCGTCGGCAACAACTGGGACGAAGCGCACTGAGGGTGTTTCAGGCCGAAAACGACGTGAATTCGTTCATTCGTCAGAGGTTTCTGACTCGATCATGAATGTTGCCCTGATCGAGGTTCATTAAATTGGGCCCCTTCACGAACCGTTAGTGTTCGGAGTGCTTCTATAACTCTCGACAGGCGCAACGCCTGTTGTGGATCTCTCCCATCCCCTGGAGCAGATCTCGGAACGGGGACTCCTCCCCAAGTGCCCGTTCCCCGGCCCCGTTGACCTCCCCCTGGTCAGCGGGGCTTTTTATTTGTGCCGCCGGAACACTTCGCATGGGGTCAGATCCCTTTGCCCGATGGACAAAGGGATCTGACCCCAGGTGCTAGGCTGGGCAACCGTCACGCAGGGGAACCCGCAATGCCCGATCTGTTCGCACTGGCGATGCCATGGTGGGAGTTCATCCTGCGTGCGGTGGTGGTCTATGTCGTGGTGCTGGGCATGGTCCGGCTCAGCGGCAAACGCCCGCTCGGGCAGATCACCCCGTTCGACGTGCTGCTGGTGGTGCTGCTGGGCAATGCGGTGCAGAACGCGCTGCTGGGCACCGACACCTCGCTGGGCGGCGGCCTGTTGCTGGCGGCCACCCTGATCCTACTCAACTACGGGGTGGGCTGGGTCAGTACCCGCAGCCGGCGGATCGAACGCCTGGTGGAAGGAGAACCGGTGGTGATCGCGCGTGATGGGCGCCTGTTTGATGCCGTTCTGCGCCGCGAGCAGGTCACCCGCTCTGATTTCGAGGCCGCCATGCGCCAGCAGGGTTGCCTCGGTGTGGAGGATGTCGAGCTGGCCCTGCTGGAGATCAACGGGCACATCACGATCATCCCCAGGAAGAGCACCTGACTTGTAGAGCCGGGTCCATGCCCGGCTCCACTGGTGTCGGGCGTCAGGGCGCGGCTTCGGCCTTCAGTGCCGGCCAGTTGCGGGTGGCGTCCACATCACAGGCCACGTGCGTGCCCTTGCCATCCTTCGCGCAGATCGCAGCCATGGCCTGCGGAATCTTCGGGTCTGCGGTGTGCGAATACACCGCTGCCAATGCCAGGCACCCTTCGCGCACGCCCGCGCCGCACAGCGTCTCGAAGTAGGGCAGCGACGCGGCCCATTTTTCGGACTCGAACAGCGCTTCGCCGGCCACCTTGCAGCCGAGCAGCTTGCCATCGGTGCAGCAGGCCTTTGCGCCGTCCTTGCGGGCCAGGGTCGGGCAATCCAGCGGCAGCGGGATCTCCACGAAGGCCACCGGCGGCGTACAGGTGGCATTGCCTGTGGCGGGCTTGCGCTCGTAATAGGCGAAGCGGTTGCCGCCGTCGACGCTGGCCAGGTTTCCGTTCTTCAGCGCCTGCAGTACGAAGTCGCTGCCGGCATCGCGACGGATGAAGATACGGCCGTCCTGCAGGCGCGCGCGCAGGCGCTGGCCGCGGCCCTCGGCCTCAACCAGGCCGCCATCGAGGAAGCGCAGCTGCGAGAGCACGCCGTACTCGGCTTCAAAGCTGCCACAGGGCAGTGCGGTGGCCGGTACCGGGACCAGTGCAGCGGCCGGTGCAGCGGCCAGGCCGGCAAGTGCCTTGGCGCGGCCGCAGGCCACGCCGTCCGCGCGCTGCGCGCACGACAGCTGCAGCGCTTCGTGGGCCTGGGAAAGGCGCCCACCACCCCACAGTACCTCGGCAACGTCGGCGCAGAAGGTCTCGCCGTGCTGCTGCCGGCACAGTGCGGCCAGCTCATCGAGCTGCGCAGACGGCAACGCAGGGTCGACCGAATGCTGCAGCCCGAGCAGGGACTTGCCGATCATCTCCAGCCCGATCACCTCGGCGATCGCCCTGCAGCCCTCGGCGTTGAAGGACGCGGAATCCTCCATGCAGATCTCCGGCTTCGGCGGTTCAGCTCGTGCAGGCGCCGGGGCTGCGTCCTTGGCCTGCTGCTGGTAGGTCTCCAGCAACCGCATGCAGGCTGCACCCACACCCTCGGCACACCAGGCGTGCAGTTTCACGGGGGCAGCCTCCGGCAGCGCCTCCAGGCACTCGGAGGTGTTCATCACGCAACCGTCTTCGACGGGCTCCGGCATTGTCTTGCAGGCGGCGGCGTGCTCACGGGTGAACTCGCGATAGGGCGTGCTGATCGTGCGGTCGCTGTCCGAGAAGTACCAGTTCTCCAGCTGGCCCGTGGACAGGTTGCCGGTACCCAGCACGTCTTCCTGGCGGACGATGCGCAGCTCCTCGGTCGCCTGGTAGGGACCGGACAGGAAGCCGTGGCCTTCGCTCTCGAGGGTCAGCGTGGTGTTGCCGCTGCTGTCCTTGTAGGTGCCGCAGGCCATCGACTGTGCGGCGGCCGGCAGGCTGGCCGAGGCCAGTGCGAGCAACAGCAGGGAGCGCCAACCCGTGACGCGGGGGCGAAGGGTAACAGCAGGGAACATGGGTTCGTCCTTGAGGGAAATGGAACGGGTCCTGGCCGATGCGCAGCGCAGGCCAGGGACGGTGCCACGCGTCAGGCGTGGCGCCGGAAGATCAGACCCAGTCGCGTGGTACCAGGTAATCGGCCAGGCGCGATTCGGCGCTGCCGGGTTCCGGCGAGAAGCCGTACTCCCAGCGCACCCGCGGCGGCAGGCTCATCAGGATGCTCTCGCTGCGGCCGCCGCTCTGCAGGCCGAACAGCGTGCCGCGGTCATAGACCAGGTTGAACTCCACGTAGCGGCCGCGGCGGTACAGCTGGAACTCGCGCTCGCGTTCGCCGTATGCGGTGTCCTTGCGCTGCTGCACGATCGGCAGGTAGGCATCGAGGAAGCCATCACCGACCGCCCGCAGGTAATCGAAATCGCGTTCGAAGTCGCCGTGCAGGTCGTCGAAGAACAGCCCGCCGACGCCGCGTGTTTCATTGCGGTGGCGCAGGAAGAAGTACTCATCACACCAGCGCTTGTGCGCGGCATAGCGTTCGTCGCCGAACGGCGCGCACAGATCGCGTGCGATCCGGTGCCAGTGCTGCACGTCCTCGTCGAACGGATAGAACGGCGTCAGGTCGAAGCCGCCGCCGAACCAGCTGGCCACCACTTCACCGTCGCGCTGCGCCTGGAAGAAGCGCACGTTGGCGTGGGTGGTCGGCACGTAGGGGTTGAGCGGGTGGAACACCAGCGACACGCCGGTGGCGCGCCAGGAGGCGCCGGCCAGTTCCGGGCGGTTGGCCGAGGCCGACGGCGGCAGGCGGCTGCCGGACACATCGGAAAAGCCGATACCGGCCTGCTCGAACACCGCGCCGTCGCGCAGCACACGGGTGCGCCCACCACCGCCCTCGGCACGCTGCCACAGGTCTTCCTGGAAGCGGGCCTGGCCATCGGCGGCCTCGATCGCCGCACAGATGCGGTCCTGCAGGTCGGTGAGGTAGGCGCGCACGCGCTCGAATTCGTTCATGGCGCGTACTTTACCGCAGGGCCCGCCCGAAGCTGCGGACAGGCCCTGGCCGGCTCAGCGCTTGCGGTTGGAGTTGCGCGGTGCCGGAGTGTCGTCCACCGCCGCCTCGTCAACCGACTTCTGCAGGGCGCCGCCCAGCGTGATCAGCTCCCAGTTCTGGGTTCCAAGTACGTCGCAGGCCACATGCAGGCCGCTGCGGTCGGCATTGCACAGCTGTTCCAGGATGCGACGGGCGTCCACGTCCGCACCGTTGCCCTGTACGGTGACCAGGTTCTCGCAACCCTCGCGGACACCGGCGCGGCAGACGGTGGTGTAGTGCTCTGCGGCCTGCAGCCAGTGCCCGGACAGCGCAAGGCGGTTGCCGAGAATGTTGCAGCCCTGCAGCTTGCCCTGCGCACAGCAGGCTTCGGCACCGTCCTCGTTGGCCAGCGCCAGCGGGCAATCCTGCGGCAGCGGCAGTACCGTGTATTGCCTCGGTGCGCTGCAGCGGGTCGGGCCCTCGCCGGTAGGGGCGAACACCTGGAAGCGGGTCCAGGTGTCCAGGCCCAGCAACTGGCCGCCGGGCAGCGGGCGCAGCACGAAGTCGCCGTCCCGGTCGTGGCGGATGCGGATGTCGCCCTCTTCGACGCGCGCGCGAAGATGGCTGTTCCAGCCAACGCCGACCAGGCCGTTGTCACCGAAGTCCAGCGTGTCCATCAGGCCGCCGTCGGCCCGGTAGTTGCCACAGGGCAGGGCCGTTGCTGGCTGCGGTTGCAACGATGCACCCACCGCCCGCAGCGCCGGCAGGCGTTCGCAGGTGGCGGCGTCGTTACCGGGTGTGCAGGCCGCAGCCAGGGCCTGCACCGCCTGCTGGGGATCTCCCGCCTCCCAGGACAGTTCAGCCACGCGGGTGCAGAAGCCGCCATGGGATACCTCGCGGCACAGCTGCAACAACTTATGGCGCCGCTCAGCCGGAATGATCACCGGCGCGGTCGGCGCTGCCATCGTCACCACGGCTTCGGTCATGGCTGCCGTCATCGCCGCCTTGACCAGCTGCTCCTGCACCGCGGGGTCTGCCTCGAGTGCGGCGGCACACGCCGGGGTTCCCTGCTCGAAGCCACCGTCGTCACAGGCAGCGGGGAGTTTGATGCCGGACAGGGCGGCGTCCAGCGCTGCCTTTGCCAGAGCGGGATCGGCCTCGACCGTAGGTTTGGCCTCCTCGTGCCAACGATCAGCCAGTTGCAGGCACATGCCGGGCACGCCTTCCCGGCACCCTGCTTCCAGCGCGGTCGGGCTCGCTTCGCGACGGTTGTCCAGGCACCCCGCCGCATCGGCCAGGCAGCTGCCTTCGGCCGGCGCGGCGGCTGCGGCGCACTGTGCGGGGGTCTGCAGGATGTAGACCGTGCCATCCACCTCGACCGTCCGGCCACGATCGCGCACCTGCAGCGCGCTGGGCAGGCCGTACTCCAGGTTCACCAGTTGCAGCGTTCCGTTGATCTGCTGGAAGGCGACGGGCGTCGGTGCGCTGCCGAAGTGCTTCTGCTCGCCGCGGTTCGGCGAGCTGATGCGCAGCGTACCGCTGCCTTCGTCGGCCTTGAACAGGCCGCATTGCGGTGACTGTGCGGCGGCCATCGGCGCGGCCAGCAGCAGCGCCCAGGCCAGCCAGTGGCGGCGCGGTGCGGGTGAATGCATGTCGTCTCCTTGACGATCGAACGGGAAACTCCAGGCGCTACGGCGAACCACGGCCCTCGCGCGGGGGCGTGCATTGTGCCGTGCCGGGCACCGGCTGGTAACGCTGATATCCCGTCTGCGCATCCATACCAAGCAGGTCGCCATTGCCGAGCTGGCGCAGCACAAGGGTTTCGCCGTTCTGCTGCAGGTGGATGGCACCGTCATGCAGGCGGCCACGCGCGCCATCGCCGAAGTCGAGCCTGTCGATCACGCCACCGTCGGCCTGGTAGCGGCCGCACGGCACCCGCTGGGCCGGGACGAGGCGCAGATCCGCACCGAGATCGTACAGCGGTGCGATGCGTTCGCAGGCACTGATGCGTCCTGCATCGCAGACCACCTGCAGGGCCTGCACCGCCAACACGGGTTTCAGCGCGATCAACTGCTGTTCGGCCACTTCGATGCAGAAGCGACCACCACGGTGATGCAGGCACAGCTGCTGCAGACGGTCGCGTGCAGCGGCCGGAAGCGGTGAGTTCAGTGTGTCCTCGTCTTCCTGTTGCAGGCGTTCACCCACCGACTGCATCGCGGCAGCCAAGGCATCGTCAGTCAGCGCTTCGCAGGCCTGCGGGTCATGCCCGGGTGTGTGTTCGCGGCAGGCGGGCGGACGTTCGAAGCGCGCGGCGCCGGTGTCATCGGCGGCTGCGGCGTTGCCATCGCGCAGTTGTCGCAGCAGCGCCGAGCAGCCCGCGCCAACGCCTTCGCTGCAGGCGCGCTGGGCCTGGCCCGGTGAAGCGGTAGGCAGCTGCGCGATGCAGTGGCTGCCGGCGGCACGGCAGCTGCCGGCAATCGCCCTGGGCTCGGCGGCGCAGGTGCGGGGCTGGCGCAGGGTGTAGACCACCGGCACATCGTCTTCGATGCGTTGCCCGTCGGCACTGATCCGGATCGGCTCTGCCACGCCATCGTCGAGCATGACCAGGCGCGTCTGCGCCGCACTGCGATCAACCCACAGTGGTTCCGGCTCGCTGATGTCGTTGTGGCGGTAGCCGGTGCTGGCGGTGCTGAACACCAACGCCATGCCACCATCGGCGCTGCGGTATTCGCCACATCGCAGCGCGTCTGCGCCGGCAGGCAGCGCGGCCAACAGCAGCAGTGCGGGGAGAAGGGTCAGCAAGCGCATGCGACGGTCCGTGTCGTGCGGGAACGGGGTGTGGCTCAGTGGAAGCGCGAGCGGATGTCCGGCCGCAGCAGGCGCCAGGCCAGCCAGCCCTGCAGGCCGAGGAACAGCACCGACGTGCCGAGCAGGGTGAAGGTCATCATCCAGCGCCGCGGCTGCATCGATTGCTGCATGCCCGGGTCGTCGGCGAGCAGCACGATCACCTCGCGCATGAACACGTCCAGCCACCAGGTGATCGCGAAATTGGCCAGCGCGCTCAACAGCAGCATCACCACGAAGCTCCACAGGCCCCAGCGGCGCTCTCGCAGCAGGCCCCAACTGGCCACGGCCGAGACCAGGCAGAGCAGTGCGGCGATCATCGAGGCACACACAGGGTGTGCCAGCAGCCAGGTCAGGCTGTGCATCTGCCGTTGCTGTACTTCACCGGCCAGCAGTTGCCAGAGTGGAATGTCGTGCAGTGGCCACACCAGCAGCCCCTGCAGTACGAAGTAACCGGTCAGCAGCGCGGACAGCCAGAAGGAGGCCTGGACCAGCGGTCGAATCCACGCGTGGTAGGGCGAAGGCTGCAACGAGGGCGGCGGGAGCGGCACTGACATCCGGTGTCCTTGCAATCGGTGCCCGCGCGGTCAGCGGGCCGTCACCCGGGTGGCGACGGCCGGCAGGATATGGTGTTCGCTCAGCGGTGCCAAGGGCAGGCCATGCGGCGGCTGCAGCGGCACCCAGGCCAGTTCGGCGATCTCGGCGCGCACCTGTGGCGTGCCGTCCACCCGTACCCACCACGCCTGTGCCTGCACGCGGTGGCCGGGCTCATTCACCGCCCAGTCCTCGAACGTGCCCAGCGCGATGGCAGCCCCGGCCCGCAGCTGCACACCGAGTTCCTCGTCCAGTTCGCGGGCCAGTGCCTGCAGTGGCGTCTCACCGGCTTCGGGCTTGCCACCGGGCTGGATGAAGCGGTTGGCGCCGTGCTTGCGCACCACCAGCGCCTGGCCGCGGTCATCCAGGATGACCGCAGCCACGACCCGGATCGTGGCTGCGGCGTTGCTCACTTCAGGTTCTGCTCGAACAGCTTGAGGATGCGCTTGTACTGGTCCAGCCAGGAATCGGCGCGCACGTAGCCGTGGCGCTCCAGCGGGTACGGTGCGATCGACCAGTTGTCCTTGTGCAGTTCGATCAGGCGCTGGGTCAGGTTCACCGAGTCCTGGAAGAACACGTTGTCATCCATCATGCCGTGGGCGATCAGCAGGTTGTCCTGCAGGTTCTGCGCGTACTCGATCGGCGAGGACACGCGGTACGCCTCCGGATCGATGTCCGGGGTGTTGAGGATGTTGCTGGTGTAGCCGTGGTTGTACTGGTGCCAGTCGACCACCGGGCGCAGCGCGGCGCCGGCCTTGAAGGTGCCCGGCGAGCGGAACAGCGCCATGAAGGTCATGAAGCCGCCGTAGGAACCGCCGTAGATGCCGGCGTGGTCGCGGTCACCCTGCTGGGTGTCGACCAGCCAGTCCAGGCCGTCCTTGTAGTCTTCCAGTTCCGGGTGGCCCATGTTGCGGTAGATCGCCGTGCGCCAGTCGCGGCCGTAGCCCTCGCTGCCGCGGTAATCCATGTCCAGCACGATGTAGCCCTTCTGCACCAGCAGGTTGTGGAACATCTGCTCGCGGAAGTAGGCCGGGTAGCGCTGGTGCACGTTCTGCAGGTAGCCGGCGCCGTGCACGAACATCACGATCGGGTACTTCTTCCCCGGTTCCTTGTTTTCCGGTTCGTAGTACTTGGCCCAGACCACGCCGGCACCGTGCTTGGACGGTACCGCCACCAGCTTCGGCTGGATCCACTGGCGCGCCTTGTAGTCGGCGGTGCGGGTGTCGGTCAGCACGCGGGCCTGGCCACCGGCGCTGGGCAGCACGGCCAGCTGCGGCGGCAGGTAGGCGCCGGAGTAACGCACCAGCAGCTGCTGGCCGTCCGGCGACAGCGAGAAGTCTTCCACGCCGTTGAGGCTGGTCAGCTCGCGCACCTGGCGGCTGCCGGTGTCGACCGCGCAGACTTCGTAGTCATGCGGCGCCTGCTGGTTGCACAGGAAGTAGAAGCCCCTGCCATCGGCCGACGGCACCGGCGCCGAGGTTTCCCACTTGCCGCTGGTCAGCGCCTGCGGCTTGGCAGTGCCGGCCTGGGTGTACAGGTGCGAGAAGCCCGATTCCTCGGACAGCAACCACAGCGTGCGGCCATCGGCCATCCAGCCGAAATCGTTGAAGCCCCAGTTGATCCAGGCGTTGTCGGTCAGGCGGTGGCGGTTCTGCACGCGGCCGTCGGCAGCGTTGACGCTGATGATCCAGCGGTCCTTGTTGTCGTTGGCACGCAGCATCACTGCGGCCTGCTGGCCGTCGGCGCTCCAGCGGATGCCGCCGCCCATGAAGTCGCTCATCACCTGCACGCTGCGTTCGCCCTTCAGCGCGTCCTTGCCGGCCTTGCGGCGCAGTTCGGCCAGCGGGTCGGTGCTGATGCCCGGCAGGCCGGCCAGCGAGACCTTCTCGGCCTTGCCGGTGCGCACGTCCACGTACCACAGGGTGTGCGGTTCGAAGCCGTTGCGGCCGACGCGGGTGCGGGTGTCCTCGGTTTCCTCGTAGCCCGACTCGGTCACGTACAGCGGCATCTTGCCGCCGCGGCCGTCATCGAAGTCCTTCGGCTTGGTCACCACGATCAGGTGGGTCAGGTCGGGCGACAGCACGCTGTCACCGATCTCCACGTCGGCGCCCAGATATACCGGGCCCGGTGCGCGGGTCGGGTCGGCCTGGCGCCAGCGCTGGTCCTGGTCCTTCAGGGCTTCGCGCTGGTCGCGGTCGCGGCGCAGGGTTTCCAGCGTGCGCAGCTGCTGGTCGCGCAGCACGTCGGCCTTCGGCGGCGTGCGCGGGTCCTTCTCGGCCTTCAGGCTGGCCACTTGCTGCACGCCGCTGGCGGCAGTCCAGTGGAACCAGTTCTGGCCGACCCGCCAGATCACGCCGTTGTCGGCGGCGAAGTTCACGTTGCCCGCGCGCTCGTTGCTGCGGGTCAGCTGGGTCAGCGCGCCGCTGCGCAGGTCGCGCACGAACACGTCGCCATTGCGGACGAAGGCGCTGCGGCTGCGGCTGCGGTCGTAGACCGGCTCGGCCACGTCCAGCGTGCCGCGCTGGTCATCGGCGACCTGTGCGGCCACGCCTCCGGCCAGCGGCTGGCGGAAGGTATCGCGCACCGGGCTGCCGCTACGCTTGAGCTGGTATTCCACCTGCTGGCTGTTCCACGACCACCAGGCCTTCTCGACCGGCGGACCGATCCAGTCCGGGTCGGCCATGGCCTGTTCGATGGTGATCGGCGTGGGCGCGGCATGCGCGGCCGGTGCGGCCAGCACGGCCGACAGCAGGAGGGACAGGGGCAGCACTCGGGACATGGGCGGACGGCACCGGAAGAGGAAACCGGGCAAGCGTAGCAGCCGTAACGGCCCGGGGCAGGGGCCACAGGTCATGGCAGCGGAATCGGCAAAATGGCACTGTCCGGGTCGCCGCGATGGCGTGTGCGGCATGATGGCCATTCCGTTCGGATGGAACCGATATGTACTGCTACGACTACAGGATCTCTCTGGGCGTAGAGCACCCGACAGAGGCCAGCGCCGTGATTGCCGCCCGGCTGGATCTGGAACCGGCGTTTTCCCGTGATGTCGGGACTGAATATCGGGATCGCGACGGCACCCTGATCCGGGTGCATGTGGCGACCCGGGTGGTGTTTGGACTTGAGAGGGGCAAGGACGGCTGGTTGATGGATGCCTGGCCGGCGTTGATCGATCTCCTGCAGGCACGCGCTGACGTGATCAGGGAACTGCTGCAGGAAGGGGCCGGCATCGGCCTGCGTGTCGGCATCTTTGGAAAGACCGCATGGGCGGGTTTCGAGCTGGATCAGCAGTTGCTGCGACTGATGGCGGACCTGCAGCTGGATTTTCAGGTGGAGACCTATTTCCCGGACCCGGAGGGCACGCCCGGCGGCAGCGGAGAGGCGGCAGGCACTTAGTGCAACCGGTAGTGCAACCGGTTGCCGTGGTCGCGCATCCATTCTCCTGAACCCGCATCATCCACCGAACAGGAGCCCGACCATGCAGGAACTGATCCCGATCACCCTCTTCATCTGCATCGCCTACGCGATCCATGCCATCGCCGATGCACGGGCGCGCAGCAAGCTGGTGGCGCCCCATGTACCCGAGGAAGTCATCCGCTCGTTGGCCGTACTGGAAGAGGAGCGTCGCCGTCAGGGCGCGCTTCGCTGGGGCATCAGCCTGGTCAGCCTGGCCGTGGCAATGGGCCTGCTGGAGGCGATTGGTGCACGCGAACTGACCTTCGGCGCCGCCGCCGCGATGGTCGGCAGTGCCGGCCTCGGCCAGCTGCTGGCCTGGCACTTCACCCGCCCCGCCGCGCGCAAGGGCTGAGGCAGGCATGCCACGGGCACAGGGGGCGCCCCGCGCATGAGCCTGCTGGATGGAGCATTGGCTGCATTGCGGGGGCGTCGCCGCGACGTCCCCGCCGAGCCCATACCCGACGCAGATGACGACCGCGCTCTGGTCCGCGCCATCATCGATGGTTCGCAGCCGGCGTTCGCGCAGCTGGTGCAGGCGCATCAGCGCACCTGCGCGCACGTGATCGGTCGAATGGTTGGCGACCGCGACCAGGTGGCCGATCTGCTGCAGGAAACCTTCCTGGCGGTGTTCCGCCAGCTGCACCGGTTCCGATTTGAATCTTCGTTGCGTACCTGGGTTTCGCGGGTGGCCTACACCACCGCGCTGCAGCACCTGCGACGGCGACGCCTGGAAGCGCAATGGATGGTAGCGGTGGAGGTTCCGGAAGAACTTGGCATCGGTGATGAAGGCCCGGGCCCGGCGGAACTGAGCGAGGTGCTGCAGGCCGGGCGCCAGCTGGGCGCGGCACTGGAACGGCTGAGTGCGCCGCAGCGGCTGATCGTCGGGTTGCACTACCTGGAGGATTTCGATCTGGCCGAGATCGAGCAGGTGACCGGGCTGGCGCGCGGTACCATCAAGAGCCACCTGCACCGCGCGCGCCAGGTCCTGAAGCAGGAACTGACGCGGCACGCCTCCGCTGGAGAACTGCTGTGAACCTACCAACCGACCCCCGCGATGCGGAAGAGCGCGCGCTGGCCCAGGCGTTGCGTGAGCAGGCGCAGCAGGAAGACGCGCCGGATGTGAGCGAGGCGCTGCAGAAGCGCATTACTTCTGAATCGCGCGACAGTGGTGTGTGGTACGTGGTGGTGCAGGTGGTGCTGGTTGGGGCGTTGGTGGCGGCAGGCGTCTGGTACTTCTGGAGCTAGGAGATTGATGGGTCCGACGTGAGTCGCATCCGGCGTGAACTTTCTTCCGCCACTCCAAACGTCGAGGCCTCAGAGAATCCCCCGCGCCGGATGGATGGCGTCATCTTCAGGCGCTACGTGAGAGGTGGTGCGTTGAGGAAACTTGCAAAGGCACCTCCGCCCATTGATCTCGATGATCCTGCTGGGAAAGCCTGACTCGTCGGCAGTCGCTGACGCTGGCCGGGAGCTGCACAAGCTCACGGCCATACCCCGCAGTATCAACATCAAAGGAGCTGAATAATGTCGAAAATCGGCAAGTCCGTGCTTCTCCCTCCGGCGCTCATTGCCATGCTTGGCCTGTCCGGGATCGCGTCTGCTGCGCACGAAAGTGCGCCCAATGATCTGGCGCAGATCCAGAACGTCTCTGTGCTGGACATCAAGCTCGTCAGTGGGACAGATCTGCAGGAGGAAACTGGCGATAGCGAGATCGCAGGTGTGCAATGTACCAACTACTCAAGTGGGGGCACCCACTGCGGTCACTATTCGTCAGGTGGCTCGGAAGATCTTCAGTTTGCACATGCCGTCCCTAAATTCCAGAAGTTCAACGTCTAGGAATGCGGACGGTCGCCCTTGGGGCGGCCGTCCATCGCCAAGGAGAGGTTGATGAGAACTTCCATAGAGGATCTCAGGAGAGCGATTGAAGATCCGAGCAGAACGGTTGACGTTTGCTCAGTGCTGTTGGATGCATGGTTTGAAGCCACTCCGCGCCGTTTGGGTGAGGCTCTTTCCAGATTCAGGAATGAGCGGCCGGAGAATCAAGAGCCTGTAGGGAACTTTGAAAGAACGTTCAGGACGTTGGATCCTGCGGCGAGAAGAAGATTGCTGGGCTCCCCATGGGTTTCGGGGTTCATGGACGATCCAGGCGGAGTCTCTCATGAAGATCCAGATGGAAGGCCTGTCTCCACCATCCAGGCGCTTCATCTCGCCGCAGAGGCAGAGTGTCTGGTTTCCCCTATCCATGGCGAAGTGGGTGAACTGCACGAAGGAAGAGGGGTTGAAAGTCCATTGGGGGAGTGGGTAGTCAGGCGGCATGAATCCGGATTTGAGAAGGTTGAGCGCGTAAAAATCGGAGGTGTGATCGCTCTGGATGTGGATAGCGGACTGGCGCGTCGAAACGAGCCAGAGAGCGGAACGTTCTGTAATCCATTCCTGAGCATCTCATCTGAAGAGCTTGTCGTAATTCAGGAGAAGCTGGAGGCCGCCATAGGGCTTGTAGATAGGGCCACTCCACATCTTGGAATTCTGATTCGAATATTCACAAGGCGTGTATTTGTGAGGAAGTCGATCCAGCTTGATGATCAGGTTTCACCACTGAATCTTGGGTCCGAGTATCGGCCAATTCATGCGGGTTGCATCCGAATCCTCAACGTTCACAGGCCGGAAATGACCGTGGATCTTTGCGCAGAAGCAATTTTGCATGAGTCCGTCCACTCATACCTCTCCGCCTATGAAGAGGTGCATGGAAAGTTCATGTCAGGTGCAATCAGGGTGCGCCCGGTTTCACCATGGTCAGGAAACTTCATTCCAAACCATTCACTGGCGCACGCGGTGTTTGTTTACTACGCCATCCACCAGCTTCTCGGGAGGTTGGTTGGTATCGGTGCTGGGATTGGAGAAGAAGCCATGAGGAGAATAAAGCGACGACTGATGCACGTAGCAGGCGGATTCTTCATCGAACGGACGATATCGACGCTGTTCGTACTGGAGTCACCCGCTTCGTTGCAGCTGATGGCGGTCGTGGATGAAGTCCAGAAAGAGATCAGGGCCGAGTACAGCCAAAGAATGCCAAAGGCAATGTTGGAGAGCATGGCATGAAGACTCCAACCATTGTCATCCACTCCGATCCAGAGGATGTCGTCGCAGCCGTGCTGCGAGATGTCCAGGGTGTGAGCATGATCCATCTGGATGAGCTGACCCGAAGCTGGTGCGTTCAGGAGGCTGAGATCATTGAACCTACACTGGGGCAGGCGATTCCGAACCTGCGGTCTGCCTACATCATCAACCGAGTCTTCGATCTTTCCTTCACCGAAATTGGCAAGCGTCTTCGAGATTTCGGCTTGCATGAGAACTGGGTGCACACCGCTCTAGGCTCGGTCTTGTCGCAAGCACAATCGCTGGCACACGGAATTGGTCCTCGTGGAGTGAGTAGATCGCTTCTGCCTTTGAATGTGCAATGGGAGCTTCTTTCCGCGCATATGCCAGGAATCAGTATTCCTAAGTTCGCTTTTGGGTTCGGTCATCGAATGCCCGATACGTCGCATCTGAAGAAGTTCGTGCAGAAGTCGGTCTGGTCCTACTTCCGCTGGAATGGTGAGTCTGACGTCGAAGAGGGCGAGCAGCAATGGCATCCATTCTTCGTCGAGCAGCCGCAAGGCAATCCAATCATTTGCAGCTATCACGGAGAGATGTTCGTACTGAGTTTTCCAAGAGGACGGCCCGATGTGGATCCTGGGGCCTTCCCTACTCTCATACAGGCATGCCGGGAACTGTTCGATTGCAGGATGGGGGAGATCCTGGTGTATCAGGTCGATGAAGACCTGACCTTCTGCGCCTGCAGCCCATACATGGCTGGACTAGGTGAGCTGGGAGAGGGAAAGCAGCTTCTTCTACGGGGAGTTCCTTCGAGTTGAAACTGGGCGTTCTGCAAAGGCCAGGGAGGGTATGTGCACGGTTACTACATCAGAATATCGTTGACTCGATTCAAGCAGCAGATCGGCACACATCTGGCAATTGCTCTCATGCTGGGCGTGGGAGTAGGGATCACGACCGTGATGCTCTCCATTGTTCTTCAGGCATCGTCTGATCCGGTTCCGGGCAGGAGCGCCGCGTTGTTTCGTCCATATCTTGATGTTCGTCCAGATGCCCTGCGAAGTGGCTCCCCGGATCCTGGCCAGGCGCTGACCTGGCCAGATGCGAAGGCGCTTCTGGGCCAGGGACGCTTGCGGACGCAGGCAGCCATGGCGGGCGGTGCTGTGACGCTCTCCAGACCGGGGCAATCCAGCTCAAGATTGCGAGCGAGGTTCGCCACGTCCGAAATCTTCAACGTCCTTGGCATTGCTGTTGTTCAAGGAAGGGCATGGACTGCCGAGGAGGGGCATGCGGCGAGCCGGACGGTGGTTCTGTCGCGTACGGCTGCAGAGCGTGTGTGTGCACGCGAGTGCGTTGGTCATCTGTTGGAACTTGGTAGACGAATCTACACCGTCGTAGGTGTCGCGGAGGATTGGCATCCGGTGCCGATGTTTCAGGGAGATCTCACACGCAGACCCTTCGTGGAACCTGATGAGATCTATCTTCCGGTTGAAACCGCAATCGCAGACAAGCTGACCGTCGTGGATGGAACAACGATCTGGGGGGCTGACCAGGATACGGATCTTGCAGGGGCCAACGTCTCCTGGCTTCAACTGTGGGCATGGCTACCCACCTCGGATGACGTCGCGGTCTACCACGCGGGTCTGAACGCCTATGCGCAGGAGAAGGGGCTTCGAATCGAGCCAGGCTCACAGCAGGTCGCACTCTGGCCCTTGATGGATTGGCTGGACAGGCAGGGATTGGTTCCGGAGCGGGCGAGGATGCAGCTCCGGCTGTCGCTGGTCCTTCTCGGCGTGTGCATTGTCAACGCAGCGGCGCTACTGGGCTTTTGCCTGGGGCGCCGTCGGCGGGAGCTCGCGATACGACGTGCATTGGGAGCACGACGCCGTGACGTGTTCATCCAGCTCATGTGGGAATCCATCGCCGCTGCAGTCGTAAGCAGTGCGCTCGCAATGATCACGTATGTAGTGGGAATGCGCGTGATTGATTCGGGAGGCGTTCTACCCAGTGCGTTAACGGCGATGCATGCCGGGGCAATGCTGATGGCAGCTGGCCTGGGAGTTGCCACGACGTTGATCTGTTCATTGATCCCGTCGTTTGGGCTCTGCAGGGGGAGCTCATTGTCGAGCGCCTTCGCGAAAGGGACTGCCTGAAATGTTCGAATCGATGAAGGAGACCCGACGGCACATTGGAAGCGCTGCCCTTCTTGTAGTGCAGGCAGGGCTTGCAAGCCTGGCATGTGCGTTCGCATTGCAGTCCGCGATGGACAGTTTCTCCAGATTGAGCGCTCGGAACATCAAGGATGCAGCATCGATTGGTGTGGTCAGGGTCTCGGATGTCGAAGACGGCGCGGATGCTGCAATGCTGCGAACGGACCTGTCCGCCACTCGACTGCCTGGCGTTCAGGACACCGTTGTGAGCGACGCGGTTCCGTTCGGAGGAAGAGCCCATCGATACGGCGTGTGCACCAGTGAATTGGCCATGATGCACTCGATGAACGCGGGCACGACAGACATTGCCGGGTGTGATCGCATTCCTGTGGTAACAGCCAGCGCTGGCTTGCTGGCGATGCTGGGCGCGGGAATCGTGCAGGGAAGGGCTGTCACCGAGGACGACATGGGTGAAGGTGCTCGGGTGGTTCTGATCAGTGAAGCACTGGCTGCCAGTCTTTTCGGAACAGAGAGGGCCATTGGCCGGCAACTTCATTTCGGCCCCGGCAGCAGTCGGGTCGTGGTGGGCGTGTTCGCGTCCGTCCCCGGACCGGCACCAGGGGGCAATGAGCGAGACTCGCAGTGGGCGTTGCTTCCGGGCCTTCCCATGGGCGCGAGTCGCTACTATCTGGCGAAGTGGATGTTGGAGGTCGAGCGTTCATGGCTTGATCGCGTTGTCGATGCGCTGCAGCGGCCTTATCGGATCATGAATCCGGCCGGTGTCGAGACGCTGGCGGGTTATCGCGATGCGTACGTCAAGGCTGATCGTTTCGCTACGATCGTGCTCGCGATTATGACGGCCGTTGTTCTCGGTGTGCTGATGGTCGGTGTTTCCGGGGTCGTAGGCGCGTGGCTCGATCGACGTCGGCACTCCATTGGGGTCCGACGGACATTGGGGGCGCCCGGATCCGCGATCTTTGCTGAAATCATGTTCGAGGTTTCACTGTTCACCACTTCCGGTGCCATGCTTGGCGCTATGTCGTTGCAGTGGTTCTGGTCGCCACGGGACGACATCGCGGGTTCACCATGGGTCTCGATGTTGATTGCTGTAGTTCTGGTGATGGCGGCCTGTTTGATTGCATTGGTGCCCAGGGCCCTCCGAATCTCCAAGCAGCAGCCTTTGACCCTGCTGAAGCCCATATAGCCCATTCATCCTGTCACCCGCCTCCACCTGCGACAAAGTGAAGCAGCGCGTCACCCGGTCGCATCCCACCTTAACCAAATCCTCCTAAAGTGGTCCGGTATCCCACCGGTCGCAGGCAGGAGGCGTCCCTTGGACGCGTTGTTGTTGTCCCGGATCCAGTTCGGATTCGTCATCAGTTTCCATGTGCTGTTCCCCGCCTTCACCATCGGCACGGCCAGCTGGCTGGCCTTCATCGAGTGGCGCTGGCTGCGCACGAAGTTGCCCGTGTGGCGCGAGCTGTATTTCTTCTGGCAGAAGATCTTCGCGGTGTCGTTCGGTATGGGCGTGGTCAGCGGCATCGTCATGGCCTTCCAGTTCGGCACCAACTGGCCGCGGCTGAGTGAGGTGGCCGGCACGGTCATCGGCCCGCTGCTGACCTACGAAGTGCTGACCGCGTTCTTCCTGGAAGCCAGCTTCCTTGGCGTGATGATGTTCGGTTGGGGCCGGGTCTCGCCGCGCCTGCATTTCCTGTCCACCTGCATGGTGGCGCTGGGCACGCTGTTCTCCACGTTCTGGATCCTGTCGTCCAACAGCTGGCTGCATACGCCGGCCGGCTACGAGATGGTCAACGGCATCGTGCATCCGGTGGACTGGTGGCAGGTGGTGTTCAATCCCTCGTTCCCGTACCGCCTGGCCCACATGGCGCTGGGCTCGTTCATCACCACCTGTTTCGTGATCGGTGGCGTAGGTGCGTGGTATCTGCGCAAGGGAACGCACGTGGAAGCAGGCCGGCGCATGCTGATCGCGGCGGTGGCGTTCGCGGCGCTGACCGTGCCGGTGCAGATCTTCGTCGGTGACATGCATGGCCTGAACACGCTCAAGCACCAGCCGATGAAGATCGCGGCGATGGAAGCGCATTGGCATGAAACCAAGGAAGGCGAGGGCGTGCCGCTGGTGGTGTTCGCGCTGCCCAACGAAAAGGAAGAGCGCAACGACTTCGAAGTGGCCATCCCCAAGCTGGGCAGCGTGATCCTCACCCATTCGCTGGACGGCACCTTCGATCCGCTTACCTCGGTCCCCGCCAGCGAGCGGCCGCCGGTGACGCCGGTGTTCTTCGCCTTCCGCATCATGGTCGGGCTGGGCACGTTGATGCTGCTGCTGGCCTGGGTGTCGGCCTTCCAGTTGTGGCGGAAGAAGCTGCTGGATTCACCGTGGCTGTTGCGCGGGTGGAACTGGATGCTGCCCAGCGGTTTCATCGCGCTGCTGTCGGGTTGGTTCGTCACCGAGATGGGCCGCCAGCCGTGGGTGGTGTATGGCGTGCTGCGCACCGCTGATGCGGTCGGCCCGCAGAGTGCGTGGATGACGGCACTGTCGCTGGGCGTTTACGTGGTCGGCTACGCCTTCGTGTTCGGCTGGGGCATCTGGTACCTGGTGAAGATCCTGCGCCATGGGCCGCAGCCATATGCCGAAGGGCCATCGCTGGACCATGGCAGCCATACTCCGGCGCGCCCGCTGTCGGCCGCCGACGAACCGCTGGAGGAGCGCTGACATGGACCTGATGACCTGGCTGCCGGTGGCATGGTTCGCGGTGATCGGTTTCGGCGTACTGATGTACGTGGTGCTGGACGGCTTCGTGCTCGGCATCGGCATCCTCGCGCCGTTCGCCGAGGACGAGGAACAGCTGGACCTGATGATGAACACCGCCGCGCCGATCTGGGACGGCAACGAGACCTGGCTGGTGCTGGGCGGTGCCGGGCTGCTGGCGGCCTTCCCGAAGGCGTATGCGGTGCTGCTGTCGGCGCTGTACCTGCCGGTGCTGCTGCTGGTGGTGGCGCTGGTGTTCCGTGGTGTGGCCTTCGAGTTCCGCTTCAAGGCGCATCGATCGCGCCGGCTGTGGAGCGTGGCGTTCGGCCTCGGATCGCTGCTGGCCACGTTTGCCCAGGGCGTGATCCTCGGCACCCTGGTGCAGGGCATCCCGCTGGTGGACGGCGTCTATCAGGGCGGACCGTTCGCCTGGTTCAGCCCGTTCGCGATGCTGACCGGCGCCGCGCTGGTGGCCGGCTATGCGCTGCTGGGCAGCACCTGGCTGATCCTGAAGACCGAAGGGCGCGTGCAGGCGCTGGCGCGGCAGATGACCCGGCCGCTGGTGGTGGCGGTGATCGCGGCGATGGGCCTGGTCAGCAGCTGGCTGCCGTTCCTCGATTCGCGGCTGATGGCGCGCTGGTTCAGCGACGGCAACTTCTGGTGGCTGTCGCCGGTGCCGCTGTTGACCCTGGCGGTGGCGGCCGCGCTGTGGCGCAGTGCCACCCATCCTCGCCGTGACCTGCCGCCGTTCCTGCTCAGTCTGGCCCTGTTCGTGCTGGGTTTCCTCGGCCTGGTGCTGGGCATGTGGCCGTACCTGCTGCCACCGTCGATGACTCTGTGGCAGGCGGCGGCGCCGGCGTCCTCGCTGGGCTTCACGCTGGTTGGGCTGGTCATTCTGTTGCCGGTCATCCTCGGCTATACGGCCTGGTCCTATCGGGTATTCCGCGGCAAGGTGCACGCCGACACCGGTTACCACTGATCGATTGAAGGCGGGGCCGGCTGTTGCCCGGCCCCGCGTTGGGGAATGTGAAACCTGCACACCCTGCGCGGGACGTGCTAGCGTGCGCTCCTTTCCGGCGGCCAGGGGGGCAGCCGGCGACGTCCTGGACGGACGCACGGCTGCAGGAATGGGGGCCGCCGCGCGTCGCCGTAATGGCTCGTGCCTATCGTTCTCCCGTTGAAGCACCAACGCTAAATGATTGAATTCTCCATCGTCGACTGGGCCGCGTGGGCGCCCGGCCTGAGCGAGCGTAGCCAGTGGCTGGGCTGGGCCGATGCGCCGTACCTGCCGCATGGCGGGGATACGCCGGCACTGGCGGAGGTTCCGGCAATGCAACGCCGTCGTATCGAGCGGTTGGGCCGCATGGCGATCCAGGCCGCGTGCTGGTGCGAGGAGGGGCAGGGGGCCGACAGCGACGTGCCGCTGGTGTTCGCCAGCCGCCATGGCGACGTCGCACGTTCGATGGACCTGTTGGGTGCGCTGGTCGGCGACCAGCCGTTGTCGCCCACTGGATTCGGCCTGTCGGTGCACAACGCGATCGCCGCGCTGTATTCCATCGCCCGCGGCCATCGCGGCAACTACCTGGCATTGGCTGCCGGCCAGGCCACGGTCGAGGCCGCGTGCCTGGAGGCCGTTGGCCTGCTGGCCGATGGCGCCCGCGAGGTGCGGGTGGTGGTCTACGAATCTCCGCTTCCTGAAATTTACGCGACGTTCGCCGACGAACCCGACCCGTTCTTTGCGTGGTGCTGGCGGTTGACCGCGCCCGCTGCGGGCCACCCGACTCTTTCTCTGCAGTGGCAGCCGGCCGAAGAACAGGCCACTTCTGCGCCGGGCCTGCTGCCGCACGCGCTGGACCTGCACCGCTTCCTGTTGTCCGGCGCGCCGGCGCTGGAGCACGTGGCCCACGGCCAGCGTTGGCGCTGGGGCCGCCGTGAGTGAGCTGCCGCGCCGCCTCGATCACGCCTGGCGGGTGTTCGGCACCGGCCTGAGCTTTGCTGCGTTTGGCCTCGGCGGGCTGCTGCTCGGTGTCCTGGTGATGCCGGTGCTGCTGCTGATGCGGGACCCGGTGGCCCGTCGCCGGCGAGCCCGGCGCGTGGTCCAGGCCGCCTTTGCCAGCCATGTCCGGCTGATGTGCCGGCTGGGGGTGATGACCCTGCAGATCGAAGGCCGGGAACGCCTGCAGCGCGACGGTTTGCTGGTTCTGGCCAATCACCCGACCCTGATCGACGTGGTCTGCCTGATTTCATTGCTGCCCAACGCCGATTGCGTGGTCAAGCGGGCCGTGGCCTGCAACCCGTTCATGCGTGGTCCGGTGCGGGCGGCCGGCTACATCTCCAACGATGACGGCGCTGGCCTGGTGGACGACTGCGTAGCCGCGGTGCAGGCCGGCGGCACCCTGGTCATCTTCCCGGAAGGCACCCGCAGCGTGCCCGGACAGCCGCCGCGCCTGCAGAGGGGCGCGGCCAACATCGCCGTGCGCGGCCGCCTGGACATCACCCCGGTGCGGATCACCTGCACCCCGCCAACCCTGACCAAGGGGCAGAAGTGGTATCGTGTCCCCTCACGTCGCTTTCACGTTCGGCTGCAGATCGGCGAAGATATCCCGATCGCGCCTTTCTTGGCCGAAGACGACTCGCCAAGGGGGGATGCCTTGGCGGCACGCCGCGTTACCGAGCACCTTTCTCGTTATTTCGACCTGTCTGGAGAGCCGCCCCGTGCAAGCACTTGAGCACGAGATCAAGGAATTGATCATTTCCTCCCTTTCGCTGGAGGACATCACGCCGGAGGACATCGATCCGACCGCGCCGCTGTTCGTCGAAGGCCTCGGCCTGGATTCGATCGACGCGCTGGAGCTGGGCCTGGCGCTGCAGAAGAAGTACGGTGTCAGCCTCTCGGCCGATTCGGAAGAAACCCGTCGCCATTTCTCCAGCGTGCGCGCGCTCGGCGAGTTCGTCGCCGCCCGCCAGTCGTAACGGCGCCAGGAATTGCCATGACCAAGAATGAACTGTTCGAACGCATCGTCAGCATCCTGACCGACAGCTTCGAGATCGAAACCGCCCGGATCACCCCCGAGGCACGCCTGTACGACGACCTGGATATCGACAGCATCGATGCGGTCGACCTGATCGTGCAGCTCAAGCCGCTGCTTGGCCGCAACCTGCAGCCGGAAGCGTTCAAGGCCGTGCGCACCGTACAGGACATCGTCGATGTCGTGCACGGGCTGCTGCCGGACCAGGCAGCCGCCTGACCGCAGCGCCGGCGGCTCCGCCATGGCACGCGCACGCACGTTCGTGGTGGCTGCGATTTCGCTGGCCTACCCGGTGCTGGTGTACCTGGCGATGGGCCGTTTCGAGCCACGCTGGCTGTCGCTGCTGCTGTTCACCCTGGCCCTGCTGCGTGCGCTGAGTACGCGCCAGCCGCTGTGGTGGGCCGCCGCCGCGGGTACCGGCCTGCTGGCCGTGCTGGCCACCGTGCTCAACCAGGCCCTGCCGCTGAAGCTGTACCCGGCATTGGTGAACGTGGTGATGCTGGCGGTGTTCGGCACCAGCCTGCGCTTCGGCCCGCCGCTGGTGGAACGCCTGGCGCGGTTGCAGGAGCCGGACCTGCCGGCGTTCGCGGTGGCCTATACCCGCCGCGTCACCCAGGTGTGGTGTGGCTTCTTCGTTCTCAACGGCAGCCTGGCCCTGCTGACCGCGCTTTACGCGTCGGACCGGGTCTGGATGCTCTACAACGGATTGTTGGCGTACGTGATGATGGGCGTGTTGTTTGCAGGTGAGTGGCTGGTGCGGCGTCGGGTCAAGGCAGCGCACGCGCATGGCTGAGTGGATTGCCCTGGACCGGCTGCTGGTGGACCCGCAGCCGCAGCGCAGCATCGGCCTCTGCGATGGCGAGGTGATCGATCATGCCCGCTTCCGCCAGCGGGTGCTGGCCTGGCGCGCGGCCTTTGCTGCTGCCGATGGCCGCGACTGGGCCCTGTACTTCGATGACGCGGTGGCCTTCGCTGCGGCGCTGTTCGGCGCCTGGCATGCCGGCAAGCGGGTGTTCCTGGCCGCCGACAACCTGCCGGCCACGCTGCAGGCGCTGCAACCACAGGTGAGCGGTTTCGCCGGTGATGTTTCCGCCGACTACCGACCGCTGGTTGCCCCCGCCGTTGGCGTGGACGGCGAACTGCAGGTGCTGGACGAGCGCGCCTGCGAGCTGTGCGTGTTCACCTCCGGCAGCACCGGCCAGCCCAGTGCGATCAACAAGCGCATGGACCAGCTGGCGCGCGAGGTGGATGCGCTGCAGGCTGCGTTCGGCGCGCAGCTGGAAGGCGTGCAGGTGCATGGCACGGTGTCCCACCAGCACATCTACGGCCTGCTGTTCCGCGTGCTGTGGCCGCTGGCCGCCGGCCGCCTGATCCATCCGCGCCGGTTCTTCCACGAAGACCTGGTAGGCGCGCTGGCTGGTACCGACACGGTGCTGGTGGCGACGCCAGCCCACCTCAAGCGCCTGCCTGAGCAGCTCGACTGGGCCAGCCTGCACGGTCGCCTGCGCGCGGTGTTCTCCTCCGGTGGCCCACTGCCGGAGGAAGCTGCACGCCAGGTACGGCAGTGGCTGGGCGTGGCACCGACCGAGGTTTACGGCAGCAGCGAGACCGGTGGTATCGCCTGGCGCCGATGGGACACCGACCTGCCGCCGTGGCAGCCGCTGCCGGGCGTGCAGTGGCGCATCGAGGATGGCTGCCTGGCCGTCGCCTCGGCGCATCTGGAAACCCTCGACTGGTGGCGCACCCAGGACCGCGTGGAAGCCTTGGCCGATGGCCGCTTCCGCCTGCTGGGCCGTGCCGACCGCATCGTCAAGATCGAAGAGCGCCGCGTTTCGCTGGATGCGCTCGAACGCGCGCTGCGCGAAGACGCCGAAGTGGACGACGTGCGCGTGCTGGTCCTGCCAGGACAGCGTGAGCAGCTGGCAGCGGTGGTGGTACCGGCCGATCCGGCGCTGCTGGAGGGTGGCGACGCCGCGCGCCGCGCGCTGGGCCAGCGCCTTGGCGCGCGCCTGGCACAGGCACATGACGCGGTCACCCGGCCGCGCCGCTGGCGCCTGGTGCAGGCGCTGCCGATCAACGCACAGGGCAAGGTCACCCAGGCGGCACTGGCGGCGCTGTTCCAGCCGCTGATGCCGGTACCGGCATGGGAGCACCGCGACGCTGCAAGCGCCACCCTGCGCATGACCCTCGACCCGGCGCTGCGGCCGTTCCAGGGCCATTTCCCGCAGGCGGCGATCCTGCCCGGCGTGGCGCAGCTGGACTGGGCCGTGCGTTTTGGCCGCCAGGCGTTCAGCATGCCGGCCGGATTCCTGCGCATGGATGCGGTGAAGTTCCAGCACGTGGCCCGCCCGGGTGATGAGCTGACACTGCAGCTGGACTGGGATGCCACACGCAATGTGCTGGCCTTCCGCTACACCTCCAGCCACGGTGTGCATGCCAGCGGCAAGGTGGTTTTCGCCGATGCGGACTGACCCGGCCGTTGCCGGTGCCGCGTTCGCGCCACTGGTGGTGATTCCCGTCTACGACCACGAGCACGCTATCGCGGCGGTGGTCGACGGCGTGCAGGCCACCGGCCTGCCGTGCCTGCTGGTCGACGATGGCTCGCATGAGGCGTGCGCGACGGTGCTGCGTTCGCTGGCGCAGCGCCACGGCGTCGACCTGCTGCGCCTGGACATCAACCAGGGCAAGGGTGGGGCGATGCTGGCCGGTTTTGCCGAAGCCGCTGCGCGTGGCTACAGCCACGTGCTGCAGATCGATGCCGACGGCCAGCACGATACCGCCGACCTGCCGCGCTTCATCGAGGCGGCGCGCGCGCACCCGGGTGCGGTGATCTGCGGCATTCCGGCCTACGACGCCAGTGTTCCGAAAGCGCGCCTGTACGGCCGCTACGCCACCCACATCTGGGTCTGGATCAACACGCTGTCGCTGCACCTGCGCGACACCATGTGCGGCTTCCGCGTGTATCCACTGCCGCCGGTGCTGCGCCTGGTCGGTGAAGAGACCATCGGCCGGCGCATGGATTTCGATACTGAAGTGATGGTTCGCCTGTACTGGCGGCAGGTGCCGGTCGAACACCTGGCCACGCGCGTGACCTATCCCGCCGATGGCGTGTCGCACTTCGATGTGTGGCGTGACAACGTACGTATCAGCCGCATGCACACCCGCCTGTTCTTCGGCATGCTCTGGCGCGCACCGCGCCTGCTGTGGCGCCGCCTGCGGGGGCAGTGCTGAGATGGCGGCCGCGCAGGGCGCCCCACACTGGGCCGACATCGGCGAATCCACGTCGGTGGCCGGCGTGCTGTTCCTGTGCTGGGTGCACCGCTGGTTCGGGCGCTGGCCGTTCCGCCTGTGCGTGTGGCCGGTGGTGACCTGCCACTGGTTGGGCAACCGCGTCGGCCGCCAGGCCTCGATGCAGTACCTGCAGCGGCTGCAGGCACACAGCGGCGTGCTGGGCCGCGCACCCACCCGGCGCGACAGCCTGCGCCACTTCTTCGCCTTCGCCGACACGATGCTGGACAAGATCCTCGGCCTGGGCGGGCGCTACCCGGCCGAACGCATCCACCTGCATCGCGACCTGGTACTGCAGAAGATCGCGCGCCGCGAAGGCGGCCTGATCCTGACCGCACACATCGGCTGCCTGGAACTGTGCCAGGTGCTGGCCGAGCAGGTGCCGGGCTTCCGCATCACCGTGCTGGTGCATACCGCACATGCGCAGCGCTTCAACCGCCTGCTGCAGCGGCTGGACCCGCTGGCGGCGGTGGAACTGGTGCAGGTGACCGAAATGGGCCCGGCCACTGCGATGATGCTGGCCGAGCGCGTGGCGGCCGGTGGCTTCGTCGCCATCGTCGGCGACCGCACGCCGGTGCAGGGCGGCCGCAGTGTCACCGCCGATTTCCTCGGCCATCGCGCGCCGTTCCCGATCGGCGCCTATGTGCTGGCCGCCGCGCTGGGTTGCCCGGTCTACACCATGGCCTGCCTGCACCAGGGCGAGGGCTATCGCGTGGCATTCGAACAGTTCGCCGAACGCATCGTGCTGCCGCGTGGCTCACGCGATGCCGCGCTGGCCGAACAGGCCCAGCGCTTCGCGCGCTGGCTGGAACTCCAGGTCATCCAGTCCCCGCTGGACTGGTTCAATTTCTTCCCCTTCTGGGATCAGGCTCCACATGACGACTGACGCCGTACCCGTGTGCCGCTTTGGCGATGCACCGTTGACCATCGAAGACGTGGTGGCCCTGGCCCAGCGCCAGTGCGAGGCCGCACTGAGCGACGCGCCTGCATTCCGCGCGCACATCCAGCGCGGCGCCGATTTCCTCGACCGCCTGCTGCGCGAGGATGGCGTGATCTACGGTGTGACCACCGGCTATGGCGACTCGTGCACGGTGAACATTCCGCCGGCGCTGGTGGCCGAGCTGCCGCACCATCTGTACACCTACCACGGCTGCGGCCTGGGTCGTTACCTGGACCCGGTCGAGACCCGTGCGGTGCTGGCGGCGCGCCTCGCGTCGCTGGTGCGCGGCATGTCCGGCGTCAGCGTGCCGCTGCTGGAAGGCCTGGCCACGCTGCTGCAGCACGATGTGCTGCCGATGATTCCGGCCGAAGGCTCGGTCGGTGCCAGTGGTGACCTGACCCCGCTGTCGTACGTGGCGGCGGTGCTGTGTGGCGAGCGCGAGGTGCTGTTCGAAGGCCAGGTGCAGCCGGCCGGCCCGGTGCTGGCGAAGATCGGCATGACCCCGCTGAAGCTGCGGCCGAAGGAAGGCCTGGCGATCATGAACGGCACCGCGGTGATGACCGGCCTGGCCTGCCTGGCCTGGCAGCGCGCCGATTACCTGGCGCGCATGGCGACGCGCCTGACCGCGTTCAACGTGCTGGCCAGCGACGGCAACGCGCACCACTTCGACCAGACCCTGTTCGCGGCCAAGCCGCACCCGGGCCAGGGCCGCATCGCCGCACGCCTGCGCAGCGACCTGCACAGCGAGCGTCCGCCGCGCAATGAACAGCGCCTGCAGGACCGCTACTCGCTGCGCTGCGCGCCGCACGTGATCGGCGTGCTGGAGGACAGCCTGCCGTTCCTGCGCCAGCTGATCGAGACCGAGCTGAACAGCGCCAACGACAATCCGCTCATCGACGCCGACGGCGAGCGCATCCTGCACGGTGGCCACTTCTACGGCGGCCATATCGCGCTGGCGATGGACACCCTGAAAAACACCGTGGCCAATGTTGCTGATCTGCTCGACCGGCAGCTGGCACTGGTGGTCGATGCCCGTTACAACCATGGCCTGCCGGCCAACCTGTCGGCGGCCACCGGCCCGCGCGCGGCCATCAACCATGGCCTGAAGGCACTGCAGATCAGCGTGTCGGCGTGGACCGCCGAAGCGCTGAAGCAGACCATGCCCGCCAGCGTATTCTCGCGTTCCACCGAATGCCACAACCAGGACAAGGTCAGCATGGGCACCATCGCCGCGCGCGACTGCCTGCGCGTGATCGAACTGACTGAACAGGTGGTGGCGGCGATGCTGATTGCCGCGCGCCAGGGCCTGGCCCTGCGCGAGCGGGTTGGCCTGAATGCGCAGCTGCATGGCAGTCTGGCCGACATGTACGCCGACCTGGGGCAGCGCATCGCCCTGGTCGAGGAAGACCGCGCGCTGGATCGCGAGCTGCGGGAACTGCTGGTGGAGATCCGCGCGCAACGTTGGGAGCTGTATGCCGGTGAATGAGGCTATTGAACGGGTCGGCGAGATTGCGCTGACCCCTGCCTTCCATGACTGCGATCCGATGAACGTGGTCTGGCATGGCAACTACTTCAAGTACTTCGAGATCGCGCGCTGCGCGCTGCTCGGCCGCTACGACTACGACTACCCGCAGATGCTCGAATCGGGCTACCTGTGGCCGGTGGTCGATGCACGGGTGAAGTACGTGCGTCCGCTGCTGTTCAACCAGGCCCTGCGCGTGGTCGCGCGCATCGTGGAATGGGAGAACCGGCTGAAGATCGAGTACGAAATCCTCGATGCGGAAAGTGGCCAGGTGCTGACCCGCGCGATGACCATCCAGGTCGCGGTGGACGCGGCCAGCAAGGAAATGCTGTACCAGTGCCCGCCGGTGCTGTGGGAACGCCTGGGAGTGCCTGCGCCGTGAATACGCTTGCCCGTCTTTCGAGCGTGCTGCTGTGCGCGCTGCTGCTGGTGGCCGTACCACGTGCACAGGCGGCCGATCCTGCCGTCGATGCGATCACCCAGGCGGTGGCGCGGCCCGACGTACTGCGTGGCCAGTTCAGCCAGGAAAAACAGGTCAGTGGCTTCAAGAACCCGCTGCGTTCGCAGGGCCGGTTCGTGGTCGCGCGCCAGCACGGCGTGATCTGGACCACGCTCAAGCCGTTCCCTTCTGAAGTGGTGGTCACCGCCGACCGCATCCTCAGCCGCCAGCGCGATGGCAGCACCCGCGTCGAGCTCGACGCGCGGCAGCAGCCGGCGATGCGCTCGGTCAACGCGATCATGTTCGCGCTGATGAGCGGCGACGTGCAGGCGCTGTCCAGTCAGTTCAACGTCGCTGCCAGCCGCGAAGGGCAGGGCTGGCGCCTGCGCCTGACGCCGAAGTCGGCGATGCTGGCCAAGGCCTTCGAATCGTTGACGCTGCAAGGTGACCGCTACGTGCGCCAGGTGGAGATCGTCGAGGCCAACAAGGACCGCACGCAGATCCAGTTCAGTGCGTTGAGCGAGGCCCCTGCAGCGTTGAACCCCGATGAGGCACGCCGCTTTGAGTGAGGCCGTGGCATCGAACGCACCGGACCGGCTGCGGCGCTGGTGGCACTGGCTGGGCATTGCCTGGCTTGCGCTGCTGCTGGCGCTGGGCGCACAGCAGTGGCATTTGTGGAGCCAGGAATCGCGGATCGACACCGACATCCTCGCGTTGCTGCCGCAGGATGCGCATGACCGCCTGTTGAGCGATGTCACCCGGCGCATCGCCGATGGCAGTTCGCGGCAGGTCGTGGTGCTGCTGGGCAGCAAGGACGGCGCCGCCGCCAAGCGCGCGCAGGCGGCGTTCGCCGCAGCCATGGCTGCCGATGCCGACAGCGCGTTGCTGGTGCCCAGTGGTTCGATCGAAGGCTGGTTCGATCAGGCGCGCGCGTTCTACGCGCCGTACCGCGACCGCCTGCTGACTCCCGGCCAGCGCAGCCAGCTGCAGAACAGCGACACCGGGTCACTGGCCGAACAGGCGCTGGCTGCGCTGTATGGCCCGATGGGCGCGCCGCGCCTGACCGACTGGCGGCAGGACCCGCTGTCGCTGTGGCCGCAGTGGTGGCAGCAGCAGGCGCAGGGATCGGGCCTGCGCCTGGGCGATGACGGCCTGCTCGAAGCCGAGGGCAAGCATTGGGCGGCGCTGCAGTTCGATACGCCGGGGTCGGCGTTCCAGCTTGACGGTGAGCGCCATCTCGATGGCCTGCTGGAACGTGCCGGGCAGGCTGCCAAGGCGGCAGCGCCGGAACTGGAAATCCTGCATGCTGGTGTGCCGCTGCATGCTGAAGCGGCGGCGGTGCAGGCCAACCAGGAAATCAACACGATCGGCTGGGGTTCACTGGCTGCGGTGCTGCTGCTGGTGTGGCTGGCCTTCCGCTCGCTGCGCCCGATCCTGCTGGTCGCCGCCTCGCTGCTGATCGGCTGCGGCGTGGCACTGGCGGTGACCGTGCTGGTGTTCGGCAAGGTACACGTGCTGACCCTGGTGTTCGGCGCGTCGCTGGTGGGCGTGGCCGAGGATTACGGCATCCACTGGTTCGCCTCGCGCCAGGCCGAGCCGGCCGATCGCCGCTGGAAGCTGCTGCGGCATCTGCTGCCCGGCCTGTGGCTGGCCCTGCTGACCAGTGCGCTGGCCTATCTGGCGCTGGGCCTGGCCCCGTTCCCGGGCCTTCGCCAGATGGCGCTGTTCTCGGTGGTGGGCCTGGCCGCGGCTTTCCTCACGGTGATCTTCTGGTTCCCGTGGCTGGATGGCGGCGAGATCCGCCAGACCCGTTTCTCGCAGTGGCTGGGCAATACGCTGGAGCGCTTCCCGCGCCTGCACGGTCGCCGCCCGGTGGCGATCTTCGTGGTGGCCGCGCTGGCGCTGTCCGCGGTGGGCATCGCGCGCCTGCAGAGCAACGACGACCTGCGCAGCCTGCAGTCGTCGCCGCCGGCGCTGATGGCTCAGCAGATCCGCCTGAGCCAGCTGCTGGGCATGCCCAGCCCGGCGCAGTTCTATCTGGTGCAGGGCACCGATGCGGCGCAGCTGCTGCAGCGCGAAGAGGCATTGACCGAACGCCTGCGTGCACTGGCCGATGAAAAGCGCATCGGCGGCTACCGCGCCATCAGTGACTGGTTGCCCTCACCGGCACGCCAGCAGGCCGATGCCGCGCTGACCGCGAAGGTGGAACCTGGCGTGCTGTCGGCCGTGTCCGAGGCCGTGGGCGAGCCGCTGCAGCGACCGCAGTTCGCGGATGCGCCGCTTACCGCCGAAGCCTTCCTGGCCTCGCCGGCCTCGCAGCCGTTCCGCCACCTGTGGGTGGGTGAGGTCGGTGGGCAGATGATCAGCGTGGTGATGGTTGATGACCTGTCGCGCGCCGATGCCCTGGCCACGCTGGAAGGTGCCGCCGAAGGCCTGCCCGGCGTGCGCTGGGTAGACCGCACCTCTGATTTCTCCAAGCTGCTGGGCCACTACCGCAAGCTGATGGGCGGGCTGCTGCTGGTCGGCATCGCACTGGTGTTCGGCGCGCTGTGGCTGCGCTACCGCCGCCAGGCCTGGCGCGTGTTTGCCCCGACCCTGATTGCCGGCGCGCTGACCCTTGGGTTGCTGGGCCTGTTCGGCCAGCCGCTGCAGTTGTTCAACGTGCTGGCGCTGATGCTGCTGCTGGGCATGGGCATCGACTACGGCATCTTCCTGATCGAGCACCGTGGCGATGCCAGTGCATGGCTGGCGGTGTGCGTGGGGGCGGCCAGCACCTGGCTGTCGTTCGGCCTGCTGGGCCTGTCGCAGACCCCGGCGCTGCGCGCGTTCGGCCTGACCCTGCTGTTCGGCATCGGCCTGGTCTGGCTGATCTCGCCGCTGTTCCGGCCGCCGCCGCACGATCTGCCGCCAGCCTGAGCCCGCCTTCCGCTTTTCTTCTTTCCCTCTGATCGAGCAACAAGGACGCCCCGATGAGTACTGCTGTGGATGCTGTCGAACGCACTGAAATCCTGATCATCGGCGCGGGCCCGGCCGGCTCCGTCGCCGCGGCGATGCTGCGCCAGCAGGGCCGCCAGGTGCTGATGCTGGAGCGCCAGCAGTTCCCGCGCTTCTCCATCGGCGAAAGCCTGCTGCCGCAGAGCATGGAGTACATCGAAGCGGCCGGGCTGCTGCAGGACGTGGTCGAGGCCGGTTTCCAGTACAAGAACGGTGCGGCCTTCGTGCACGGTGAAGCACGTACCGCCTTCGATTTCCGGAAGAAGTTCTCGCCGGGCTGGGGCACCACCTACCAGGTGCAGCGCGCCGACTTCGACAACGTGCTGGCACGCGGCGCCGAGCGCATGGGAACCACGCTGCGTTTCGGTGATGAAGTGCTGTCGGTCGAACCCGGTGAACAGCCGGCGGTGAACGTGCGTCGCCCGGATGGCAGCGAATACCGCATCGAAGCCGACTTCATCCTCGATGCCTCCGGCTTCGCGCGCCTGCTGCCGCGCCTGCTGCAGCTGGAGTCGCCGTCCAACTTCCCGGTGCGCGGCGCGATCTTCTGCCACGTGCGCGACAACATTCCGGCCGAAGCGGACTTCGACCGCAACAAGATCCTGATCACCACCCACCCCGAGCACATCGACGTCTGGTACTGGACGATTCCGTTCTCCAACGGCTGCTGCTCGCTGGGCGTGGTCGCCGAGCCGTCGTTCTTCGAGCGCTACGAAGGCGACGACCTGCAGAAGCTGCAGGCCATCGTCGGCGAGGACCCGAACCTGACCGGGCTGCTGGCCAATGCCGAATGGGCAGTGCTGCCGGTGCGCCGCATCACCGGCTACTCGGCCAACGTCAGCTCGCTGTGGGGCCCGGGCTATGCGCTGCTGGGCAACGCCGGCGAGTTCCTCGACCCGGTGTTCTCGTCCGGTGTGACCATTGCCTTCAAGTCCGCGCAGCTGGCCAGCGAGTGCCTCAAGCGCCGCTATGCCGGTGAAACCGTGGACTGGGAGGCGGAGTTCTCCAGGCCGCTGCGCGCAGGCGTGAAGACCTTCCGCCGCTTCGTGGAAAGCTGGTACCAGGGCGGCTTCCAGAAGATCATCTACCACCCGCAGCAGCAGCCGGAAGTACGCAACATGATCAGTTCCATCCTGGCCGGATACGCCTGGGACACCAACAACCCGTATGTGGCCGATGAAAGTGGTCGCCGCATGCGCGTGCTGGAGGAACTGTGCAGCGCCTGATCTTCCGTACTGCGGCCCTGCTGCTGTGCCTGCTGCTGGCCGCCTGTGCCGGGCGCATGCCCAAGCCACAGGTGGAACTGCCGCCGCTGCGCCTGTCGCCGGCCAGCCTGCCGGCGCCGCTGGCGCTGCAGCAGCAGCTGCACTTCCGTTTCGGCAGCCATGAGCGCGACCTCGATGCGCTGCTGGAAGCCGATGCACAGCAGGTGCAGCTCGCGGTGCAGGCGATGGGCCAGACCGGCGTGCGCCTGCAGTGGGACGGCCAGCAACTGACCCAGCAGCGTGCGCCGTGGTTGCCGCCGCAGGTGCGTGCCGAGCGTGTGCTGGATGACCTGCAGTTCGCGCTTTGGCCAACCGCCGCCATCGCCGCGGCGCTGCCAGCCGGCTGGCAGGTCAGCGACGACGGCCAGCAGCGCAGCCTGTCGCGCGATGGCACGGTGTGGCTGCAGCTGCAGCGCCTGGACGATGGCAGCGTGCAGCTGGACAACCGCGCCGAAGGCTATGCGCTGCGCATCGAATCGATCGACATGGCCGGGCAGGACCGATGAGTGCACCGATCTACCTGAACGACCTGGGCATGGTCTGCGCGCTTGGCGATGGCCGCGCCTCGGTCGCGTCGGCGATGTTTGCCGATGTGCCGGGCGGGCTCAGCGACAACGACCGCCTGCTGCCGGGGCGCACCCTGGCGCTGGGTGAAGTGCACACGCCGCTGCCGGCGCTGGAGGACCTGCCGGTCGCCCTGCGCGGGCGCAACAACGCACTGCTGGAGGTGGCACTGGCGCAGATCGCACCGGCGGTCAGTGCTGCCATCGCCCGCCACGGTGCCGAGCGCGTGGCGGTGGTGCTGGGCACCAGCACCTCGGGCATCGGTGAATCCGAGCAGGCCCTGCGCACCCACGCCGAACAGGGCCAGTGGCCGCAGGGCTTCGATTACGCCCAGCAGGAAATGGGGACCGCCGCGCAGTTCGTGCGCCAGCGCAGCGGCGCCCAAGGCCCGGCGTGGACCCTGTCCACCGCCTGCTCGTCCAGTGCCAAGGCACTGATGTCGGCCGCGCGCATGCTGCGCGCCGGTATCGTCGACGCCGTGATTGCCGGCGGCGCCGATTCGCTGTGCCGCTTCACCGTGGCCGGCTTCAGTGCGCTGGAATCGGTGTCGGCCCTGCGCTGCAACCCGTTCTCGCAGCACCGCGCCGGCATCAATATCGGTGAAGGCGCCGCGTTGTTCCTGCTCACCCGCGAGCCGGGCCCGGTGTGCCTGGCCGGGTGGGGCGAATCGGCCGACGCCCACCACATGTCCGCGCCCGACCCGCAGGGCCTGGGCGCCATCGATGCCCTGCAGCAGGCGCTGCAGCGTGCCGGCTGGGCAGCCGATGAAGTGGACTACGTGAACCTGCATGGCACCGCCACCGGGCACAACGATGCAATGGAGAGCCTGGCGGTTTCCCAGGTGCTGGGCAATGACGTTCCGGCCAGTTCGACCAAGCCGCTGACCGGCCATACGCTGGGTGCATCGGGCGCGATCGAAGCCGCATTGTGCTGGATCCTGCTGGCCGAGAACCCGCAGCAGCAGCTGCCACCGCACTGGTGGGATGGCGTGGCGGATCCCGCGCTGCCGACGCTGCCGCTGGTCGCGCCCGCCACCCGCCTGGCACAGCCGCCGCGGCGGGTGCTGAGCAACTCGTTCGCCTTCGGCGGCAGCAACGCCGTGCTGGCGCTGGAGCGTCGATGAACACGCTGTACGCAATCGAAGAGGTGGTGCCGCACCGCCAGGACATGTGCCTGCTGGAGCGCATCACGCAGTGGGACCAGGACGCCATCGAGGCCGAACTGGTGGTACCCGAGGCCGGCCTCTTCGTCGAAGACGGGCAGGTGCCGGCGTGGGTCGGCATCGAATACATGGCGCAGGCCATCGCGGCCTGGGCGGGCTGCCGCGCACGCGCGGCCGGCAAGCCGCCGCAGCTCGGTTTCCTGCTCGGCAGCCGCCGCTACAACAGCACGCGCAGCAGCTTCCCCAGCGGCTCGCGACTGCGTGTACAGGCGCGCTGCGAGCTGTTGGGTGACAATGGATTGGGGATGTTCGCCTGCCGCATCCTGGCGGGCGAGGACGAATGGGCGACAGCCAACGTGTCGGTGTTCGAACCGGCCGATGCGATGGCCTATCTGGAGAGTGGACAGGCATGACAGGGAATCGAAGTGTGCTGGTGACCGGCGCCAGCCGGGGCATCGGCCGGGCCATCGCGCTGCGCATCGCGCGTGATGGCTTCGACGTGGCGGTGCATTGCCGCAGCCGCCTGGATGAGGCACAGGCCGTGATGGCCGAGATCCACGCATTGGGCCAGCAGGCCCGCGTGCTGATGTTCGATGTGGCCGATCGAGAGGATGCACGCGCCGTGCTGGAGGCCGATGTCGAAGCGCACGGCGCGTACTACGGCGTGGTCTGCAATGCCGGCATCGCCCGCGACGGCGCCTTCCCGGCACTGTCGGCCGACGATTGGGACCAGGTCATCCACACCAACCTGGATGGCTTCTACAACGTACTGCATCCGCTGATCATGCCGATGGTGCGTCGGCGCAAGCCGGGCCGCATCGTCACCCTGTCGTCGGTGTCCGGCCTGGCCGGCAACCGCGGGCAGGTCAACTACAGCGCCGCCAAGGCCGGCATCATCGGCGCCACCAAGGCCCTGGCGCTGGAACTGGCCAGCCGCCAGATCACCGTCAACTGCGTGGCCCCGGGCCTGATCGAGACCGAAATGCTCAACGACGAAGTGGTTGAACACGCGCTCAAGCTGATTCCCGCCGGTCGTGTCGGCCGTCCCGACGAAGTGGCGGCCACGGTGGCGTTCCTGCTGTCCGAGCCGGCCGGCTACATCACCCGCCAGGTGATCTCGGTGAACGGAGGCATGCTCTGATGGCCGCTGATCGTCGCGTAGTGGTGACCGGCGCGTCCGCGATCAGTCCGCTCGGCCATGACTGGCCGACCATCGAGGCGCACCTGCGCAGCTGCCGCAACGCGGTGCGCGCGATGCCCGAGTGGAATGTCTATGCCGGGCTGAACACCAAGCTGGCCGCGCCGGCGCAGGACTTCGAGCTGCCGCCGAACTACAACCGCAAGACTACCCGCTCGATGGGCAAGGTCGCGATCATGTCGGTGCGCGCCACCGAAGTGGCGCTGCGCGAGGCGGGCCTGCACGAGCACCCGGTGCTGCGCAGCGGCCGCACCGGCGTGGCCTACGGTTCCTCGTCGGGCAGCCACGAAGCCACCGGCGAGTTCGGGCGCATGCTCAACGAATTCACCACCGATGGCATCAGCGCCACCACGTACCTGAAGATGATGAGCCACACCGCGCCGGTCAACATCGGCGTGTTCTTCGGCCTGTCCGGGCGCGTCTACACCACCTCCAGCGCCTGCACCTCGGGCAGCCAGGGCGTGGGCGCAGCCTATGAAGCGATCCGCAGCGGCAAGCAGACGGTGATGGTCGCCGGTGGTGCCGAGCAGCTCGACGCCACCGCTGCGGCGGTGTTCGACACCCTGTTCGCCACCAGCGTGCGCAACGACGCGCCGCAGACCACGCCGCGCCCGTTCGATGCCGGCCGCGATGGCCTGGTGCTGGGCGAGGGTGCCTGCACGCTGATCCTGGAAGACCTGGAGCACGCGCAGGCACGCGGCGCCACCATCCTTGCCGAGGTGGTCGGGTATGGCACCAACAGCGATGGCCAGCACGTCACCCAGCCCAGCGCCGACACCATGGCCACCGCCATGCGCCTGGCGCTGGAAGATGCAGGCCTGGAGCCGGCGCAGATCGACTACGTCAATGCCCACGGCACGGCCACCGACCACGGCGACATCGCCGAGACCCAGGCCACCGCGCAGGTGTTCGGAAGCCGGGTGCCGATCAGCTCGCTGAAGAGCTACGTCGGCCACATGCTCGGTGCCTGTGGTGCGTTCGAGGCCTGGCTGAGCATCGAGATGATGCGCGCCGGCTGGTTCGCGCCGACCCTGAACCTGGCCGAGGTCGATCCGCGCTGCGGCCAGCTCGACTTCATCACCGGGCAGGGCCGCGAACTGCAGGCCGAGTACGTGATGAGCAACAACTTCGCCTTCGGCGGCATCAACACCTCGCTGGTGTTCCGCCGCTGGAGCGAATGATCCGCCGTCCCATCCCGCCTTTTTCCGCAACCCACCCGCACCCTCGACAAGGAGATGTTCCGATGCGCCGCACCCTGATGATCGCCACGGCCACCGCACTGCTGGCCCTGACCTCCACCGCTTCCGCCCGCGATACCCGCGTCGAGCAGTCCCTGCAGGAGCTGGTCAGCTCGCAGGCCGCCAGGGACGCCGGCATTGACGGCAGCGTGCGCTTCTACCTGGCCGGCCAGCCGGTCGGCGTGCAGCAGCGCCTGGGCGAAGACGTGACCAACAAGAAGACCAACGCCGCCAACAAGAGCGACGCCGAAGCCTGCCGCTGGGTCGCGCTGTCGGCGCTGCGCGCGCTGCAGGATGGCGCCAAGTCGCGCGGTGCCAACGCGGTGGTCGACATCGTCAGCTACTACAAGAAGAACGAGTTCAAGAGCAGCACCAACTACGAGTGCTGGGCCGGCACCTTCGTCGCCGGCGTGGCGCTGAAGGGCACCTACGCCAAGGTCAAGTAAGCGACCGCAGGGCGGTGGCGTTGCCTGAACGCCGCCGCCACATTGCTGAACCCCGCCGGGGAAACGCCGTTGAACACGCCGCCTTCGTCGGCTGACGGCTTTCCCCGGTGTCGGCTTTCCGACACAATCATGGCTCTTCCCGGGTTATCGTCCCGCGGACATGCACGCCTACGTCTATAAAAGCCAACTCAAGCCGGACACCTACGTCTACGTTCCCCGACGCGAAGATTTCAGCGCGCTGCCTGCGCCGCTGCTCAAATCGCTGGGGACGCTCACTTTCGTCCTGGACGTGGCTCTGGATGCCGGGCGCCGCCTGGCCCAGGCCGACCCGGACAAGGTTCGCAGTGAAATGAGCGAGCGCGGGTTCTACCTGCAGGTGCCGCCGTCGGTGGCCAGCCTGATGCCGCGCCACTATGACTGACGCCTCCCGTCCGCGCGTCCTGTCGATCGCCTTCGCCGTCGGCGCCCTGCTGGCGCTGGGCGCTGCCGTGGGCGGCGTTGCCGGTGCCGTCCTTGCCGCACTGGCACAACCGGCGTTCGCGCTGGGCGTGTCGTGGTGGCGGCGCAGCCGCGCGCTGCTGCCGTTGAAGGTGGTTGCACGCCAGGACCTGCCGGCGCTGCTGGCGTTGTGGTCGGCGGCGCCGGTGTTGCTGGCGCTGCTGCTGGCCTGGCCGCTGGCCGCACTGCGTGACAGCGGCAGCCTTGCGGCGGTGCTGGGCCTGAGCGTGCTGGTCAGTGCCGGCCTGCTCGCGGCCTGGCGCACCTGGCCGTTGTGGAACGATGTCGAACGGCTTGATGGCAGCCTGGCCCAGCATTGGCAGGCGCTGGCCGGTCGCGACCTGACCGCCTGGCGCGGTCTCGGCGTGGCCGCGCTGGTGATCGCGCTGGCCGCGCTGGTGGTGCTGCCCGCCTGGCCGGGCCTGCTGCCGGAAAGCGCACGCTGGCCCACCGCGCTGGCGGTGGTGCTGCTGTCACCGCTGCTGCACCTGCTGCTGCAGCGGGTCAAGCCGGCGCCGCTGGTGGCGTTGCGCTCCAGCCCATTGGCGACGTCCAGCCACGAACACGAACCGATGTTCGCCGCCGCGGCCGAAACCGCGCCGCTGGAGGCGATGGCGCCGCAGGAACTGACCCCGGCACTGTATGAAGCCGCCCGCCATGGCCGCATCGACCGTGGCCTGCAGCTGCTGCAGGCCGGCGCCGATCCGTATGCGCTGCCCGACCCGAACTGGCGCGACCAGCGCAGCCTGGCCGTGCTGGCCGCGGTGTTGCCGGACCTGCGCCTGCTGCGCGAACTGATCGCCCGCGGCGTCGATGTGAATGCGCCGCACCGCGGCATGACGCCGTTGCTGGCCGCCACGCGTGACAGCTGGCATGGCCGCCCGGAAGCGGTGATGACCCTGCTCGCCAACGGTGCCGACTCGCGTGCTACCGACAGCGATGGCAATACGCCGCTGCACCATGCCGCGCGCAGTTCCGACCCGGGTGTGGCCGCGCTGCTGCGCGATGCCGCCGCCGAAGTCGACGCGCTGAACCGCGATGGCTGGTCGCCGCTGGCGGTGGCCTGCCAGGTTGGCAACTGGCGCCTGGCCCGCTTCCTGCTCGAACGCGGTGCACGCAGCGAACCGGCCGAGGGCACCCCGGTGCTGCTGGCCGCCGCTGCCACCGAAGACGACGATCCGGCTGGCGTGCAGCTGCTGCTCAAGCACAAGGCGCGCGCCGACGCGCGTGATCGCCAGCGCCGCAGCGCGCTGCACGAGGCGGCGCTGGCCGGCCACGTGGAGATCATCGGCGTGCTGTTGGCCGCCGGTGCCAACCTGGAAGCGCGCGATGCACTGGGGCGCACGCCGTGGCTGGAAGCCGCCCGTGCCGGGCGCGCCGCGGTGGTCGAACACCTGCTGCCGCACAAGCCGGACCTGGTTGCCGTTGACGGCGAAGGCCGCAACGCGGTGCAGCTGGCGGTGATGGCGGAGGATGTCTCGCCGTTGCTGGTCAAGCGTCTGGTGGAGCTGGGCATCGCCGCCGACGCGACCGATCCGGTCGGTCGCCGCGCGGTGGACTACGCAGCCGAAGCCGGTCGCTGGGCGATCGTCGCGCTGCTGGATCCCTCCTATCCGTTGCCGGCCGCGGTCAGTGACGGCCTGGCCGAGCGTGGCGAAGCCGCCAGTGCCAGTGGCCTGCTGCCGGACCGTCCGCCGCTGACCCTGCTGCGCGAAGCGCTGGGCTTCGGCAACACCGAAGGCATGGCCGCGCTGGCCAAGCTGTGCCAGCCGGAAGAACTGGGTGGCCTGCTGCTCGATCCGGAACTGGCGCTGGAGCCGCGCGCGGTCGATTGGCTGCTGGCCCACGGCGCCGATCCCTACGTGCGCGACGCCTGTTCCGATACGCCGATGTTCGCCCTGCTGTCGCGCGGCATCGATGCGGTGCCGGCGCTGCAGGTGATGCTGCAGCGTGGCCTGTCGCCGGCCGGCCGTGGCGGCCTGGCGCGCTTCCTTGCCGCCTGCGCCCAGCACGACCAGGCGGCGCGCGGACTGGAACAGCTGGCGCTGGAACTGCTGGAGCGTGGCGCCGATCCGTTCGCAGCTTCGCCGGCCGGTGATCCGCCGCTTTCGCTGGCGGTGCGCCTGGGCTGGCTGCGCCTGCAGCAGGCCCTGCTGAAGGCGGGCGTCGATCGCGAAGCCCGCGACAGCCACGGCATGACCGCATTGCATCTGGCCACCGCGCTGGCCCGCGAAGGCGCGCTGAAGCTGCTGGTGCAGCACGGGGCCTCGCCGGAAGCTCGTGCCGCCGATGGCCAGACGCCGCTGGGTGTGGCGCTGTCGATTGGTCGCCGCGATCTGGCCGACTGGCTGGACTGGCGGGTGTGGCCGTTGCCGCGCCGCACCCTGCGCGAGGCCGATCTGCCGGCCGCCGCAATGGCTGGTGACGTCGATGCAGTGCGCCGCCTGATCGATCTGGGCTTCGCCGTTGATGCAGTGGATGCACAGGGCTGCACCGCGCTGCTGCGCGCCGCCGGTGGCGGCCATCTGGCGGTGACCGACCTGCTGCTGGCGCGTGGCGCTGATCCGCAGCACGCGGCGGCCAGCGGTGCCACGCCGCTGTCGGCGGCGGTCAGCATGCGCCAGGTGGATATCGTCTCGGCCCTGCTCGACGCCGGCGCCAAGCTGGAACACCGCCTGCCGGGCGGAGTGACCGTGTTGATGCTGGCCTCTGCGCTGGGCCTGCCGGACATCGTTGCGCGCCTGCTCACTGCCGGTGCCGACGTGCACGCCGGTGACGCGCAGCAGCTGGGCCCGCTGCACTGTGCCGCGCTGTACGGCTTCAGTGCCCGCGATCGTTCGCGCCTGCTCGCCCTGCTCGACACCCTGCTGCTGGCCGGTGCCGAACCGGACCAGGCCGCCGCCGGTTCGGTCACGCCGCTGCTGCTGCTGCTGGGCGCCCGTGCCGAGCCCGGCACCGCCTGCGACGAACAGGTGGTGATGGCCGCGGTGGAACGCCTGCTGGACGAGGACGTGAGCCTTGAGGTGCGCGATCCGCGCGGCTTCGGACCGCTGCACCTCGCGGCCCTGCACGGCCTGCCACTGCTGGTGCAGCGCCTGCTGCGCGCCGGTGCCGATCCGGAAGTGCGCGACAGCCTCAACCGCAACCCGCGCGAGATCGCGGTGATGCGCGGCTTCATCGACGTGGCCGGCGAGTTCGAACCGCGCGTGCCGGGTGTTTCGTCGATGGCGCGGTTCCTGCGCGACAACGGCTGAGCACCGGGGTCGGATCCCTTTCCCACGGAAAGGGCTCTGACCCCGGCATCGCGTCATCCACGCATGGCGTGGATCTACGAAATCCCTAGGCTGCCGGCCAGCGGCCGGCACTACCGCAATCTGTGGTGGGTGCCGACCGTTGGTCGGCACGCCTACTTGTCCTCGCTTTCCGCGTCGGCCTCGAACAGGTGCATCAGGTCGTTGCGTGCATCGCGCGAGGTCTGGATCACCGCTGCCTCGTCGTCGTAGACCAGGTACTGGTCGCGCAGCAGCTGTTCGTCGTGCTCGCGGAAGCGCTGCACGTGGCGCTCGGCCACGTTCGGCGCAATGCCCAGCGCGGTCAGCACGCGGCCGCTCATCTCCAGGCTGGTGCCGAACACCTCGCGGAACGGCTCGGCCGACATGTCCATCAACCGCCACGCATGCTGGCGGTTGCGCGCACGCGCCAGCACCGTCGCGTCCGGGTACAACCGGCGCACCATGCGCACCGCGCGCAGGTTGGTTTCCGGGTCATCCACGGTGATCACGAACACATCGATGTGCTCGCCGCCGGCCGCGCGCAGCATCTCCGGCCGTGTCGGATCGCCGTAATACAGCTGGTTGCCGAAACGGCGCAGGTCGGCCACGGTGTCCGGGTTCGCCTCCAGCGCCACGAACGGCACCTTCTGCGCGGTCAGCAGGCGCGCGATCACCTGGCCGAAACGGCCCATGCCGGCGATCAGTACCTTCGGCCGGTTGTCCGGCGCCACCTTGTCGGCGTCTGCCGGGTCTCGCGGCGCGGCTTTCTCCTGGCCGAGCAGTTTCAGCAGCGCGATCATCAACAGCGGCGTGATCGCCATCGACAGGCCGACGATCGCCACCAGCCGGTCATGGTTGGCATTGCCCAGCAGATGCGCGCGCTGCGCCTCGTTGAACACCACGAAGGCGAACTCGCCGCCCAGCCACAGCACGCTGCCCAGCAGCAGCGATTGCCGCGAGCTGAGCCGGGCGATACGCCCGACCGCATACAGCAGGCTGAACTTGACCACCAGCAGGATGCCGACGCCGGCGGCGATCAGCCACGGCTCGGCGGCGATGCGGTCCAGGTCGATGCCCATGCCCACCGCGATGAAGAACAGGCCGAGCAGCAGGCCCTTGAATGGTTCGATCTGCGATTCCAGCTCGTGCCGGAACTCCGAGTCGGACAGCAGCACGCCGGCCAGGAAGGCGCCGAGGCTGGGGCTGAGACCGGCCTCCTGCATGAACCAGGCGGTGCCCAGCACCACCAGCAACGCGGTGGCGGTGAACACTTCCGGGCTGCGGGTCCGGGCAATGGTGCTGAACACCCGGCGCAGCACCGGCCGCCCGCACAGGATCACCACCGCCAGCGCACCCAGCGCCACGGCCGCATCTTCCCAGCGCAGGGTTTCATTCTTGACCCCTCCCAGCAGCGGAATGGCCGCCAGCAGCGGGATCGCGATCAGGTCCTGGAACAGCAGGATGGCAAAGCCCAACCGGCCGTGGTCGCTGTTGATCGCCTTGTGTTCGGACAGCAGCTGCAGGCCGACCGCGGTGGATGACAGCGCCAGCGCCACGCCCACCACCAGCGCGCTCTTCCACTGGAAGTGGTCGAGCAGCAGCAGGCCGCCCAGCACCAGCCCGGACAGCGCCACCTGCGCCGCACCGGCACCGAACACCGAGCGCCGCATCACCTTCAGGCGTGCCGGCGACAGCTCCAGTCCGATCACGAACAGCAGCATCACCACGCCGATCTCGGCGGCGCCGAGGATGCGGTCGGCGTCCTGCACGAAGCCCAGCCCGTCCGGGCCGAGCACCACGCCCGCCGCCAGATAGCCCAGTACCGCGCCGAAGCCGAACTTCTTGAACACCGGCACGGCGATGACCGCCGCCAGCAGCAGCACCAGGGCCAGTTCCAGACCACCGCTATGCATGGGAATACCTGGTCATCGGGGGAGCCCGCTGTGCGTCCGTTCGGGTGGAGAAAGCGTGGCGAACACCACCGCGCCATTATGCGCGCCGGTCTGTGTACGCACGAGAACAACCTGCGGGGCAGGGTGCTGCCGCGGCGGGACCGGGTTGACCTGCATGGCCCACGGGTCCAGACTGCCCGCCGCTGGCGGCGCGTCCGCCAGCACACGCATCCCGGAGTCCCCAACCCATGTCCAGCGACAGTAGAAGTCGACCTCGTTCGACGCCAGCGATGGCCACCGCCTGACATCGGGACGGTTTGCCTGCGTTGGCGTTGCGCGAGGTCGCACCCCCACAAGGCAAACCCGATGAACCAGAAGCAATTGCTGCGCCCGGTGGCCGATGCCGCCGCCCTGGCCGCACCGCTGGCGAACTACAACACCGCCGACGCGGTGGAATTCCTCAACACGCTGGAACTCGTGCGCGCCGCGGAAACGCTGGCTGCGCTGCCGTTGCCGCGTGCGGTGAAGATGCTGGAAGCGCCGGAGCTGCACCGCAGCGGCGAGCTGGTGGCCGCATTGCCACCGGCCCGCGCCGCCGCCCTGCTCGGGCTGATGGCCGATGACCGGGCCACCGACATCGTCCACGAGCTGGACGAAGAAGAACGCGCACGGCTGATCCCGCTGCTCGGTACCGATGCCCGCCAGGCCATCCAGAAGCTGCTCAGCTACCCGCCGAACACCGCCGGCGCGCTGATGACCACCGAATACGTGGCGGTGCCTGCCAGCTGGACCGTGGCGCAGACCCTGCAGCACATCCGCCAGGTCGAGCGCACCCGCGAGACGGTGTACGCGATCTACGTGCTGGACCCGGCCAGCCAGCAGCTGCAGCAGGTGGTGACCATGCGCCGGTTGATCACCGGCCTGCCGGAGGAGTCGATCCTGGACGTGGCCCAGGTCAATCCGCCGGTCACGGTGGACGCACTGATGGACCAGGAAGAAGTGGCACGGCTGATCCGTCGCCACGACCTGCTGGCGATCCCGGTGGTGGATGCGCAGCAGCAGATGCTCGGCATCGTCACCGTCGATGACGTGCTGGATGCGTTGATCGAGGAATCCACCGAGGACGCGCACAAGTTCGGCGGCATGGAAGCGCTGGACAAGCCGTACATGCAGATCGGCTTCTTCGAGATGCTGCGCAAGCGCGCCGGCTGGCTGAGCGTGCTGTTCCTGGGTGAGATGCTGACTGCCAGCGCGATGCAGCACTATGAGGACGAACTGGCACGCGCGGTGGTGCTGACCCTGTTCATTCCGCTGATCATGAGTTCAGGCGGCAACTCCGGCTCGCAGGCCACCTCGCTGCTGATCCGCAGCCTGGCGCTGCGTGAACTGCGCCTGCGCGACTGGTGGAAGGTGGCGATCCGCGAGATCCCGACCGGCATGGTGCTGGGCGCCATCCTCGGCTGCCTGGCCATCGTGCGCATCGTGATCTGGCAGCTGGGCGGCCTGCATGACTACGGCGAGCACTGGATCCTGCTGGCGATCACCATCGGTGCGGCGCTGGTGGGCATTGTCACCTTCGGTTCGCTGTCCGGCTCGATGCTGCCGTTCATCCTCAAGCGCCTCGGCTTCGACCCGGCCAGTGCCTCGGCCCCGTTCGTCGCCACCCTGGTGGACGTGACCGGCCTAGTGATCTATTTCAGCATCGCCGCGATGATCCTGCACGGCACGTTGTTGTAAGCCGAAGCCCCCGTGCTCTGGTGGGTGCCGACCTTGGTCGGCACGCAAGCAATAAAAGGGGACGGAGGGGATTAAGTCGTTTGTGGCACAAACGACTTAATCCCCTCCGTCCCCTTTTTTGGTTACCGTAGGCACATGAGTACCTACCACCTGCAGTCCGTGTTCCGTCCGCAGTCGGTCGCGGTGATCGGCGGCAGCCCGCGTGAGCGTTCGGCCGGCCGCGCAGTGATGCGCAACCTGCGCGGAACGGGCTTCCCCGGCAAGGTAGCGTGGATCAACCCGCGGCATGCCGAGATCGATGGCATCCGCACGGTCAAGCGGCTGAAGGACCTGGACTGGGTACCGGACCTGGTGGTCATCACCGCACCGGCGGCAATCGTGCCGCAGGTGGTGCGTACCGCCGCCGAACGCGGCGTGCAGGCCGCGATCATCCTTACCGCGCACCTGGGTGAAGGCCCGGGCTCGCTGTCGGCACAGGTGGAGGCGGTGGCACGCAAGCATGGCCTGCGCATCCTCGGCCCGCATTGCCTGGGCGTGATCGCGCCGCACGCGCGGCTCAATGCCAGCATCGCCGCGCATTTCCCGCAGGCCGGCGACCTTGCGCTGATCTCCGAATCCTCCGCCATTGCCGCAGCGCTGGTGGAGTGGGGCGTGGCGCGTTCGGTCGGCTTCTCCGCCGTGGTCTCGCTGGGCGACACGATGGACGTCGACTTCGGCGACCTGCTCGACTACTTCGCCACCGACTACCGTACCCGCGCCATCCTGCTGTATGTCGAGCAGATCAAGGACGCGCGCAAGTTCATGTCGGCCGCGCGTGCCGCCGCGCGCGCCAAGCCGGTGGTGGTGGTGAAGTCCGGCCGCGCCGAGCGCGTGCAGCCGGGCAGCCGTGATACCCACGTGCAGGCACTGGCCCGCGCCGACGATGTGTATGGCGCCGCATTCAACCGCGCCGGCCTGCTGCGCGTGGGCGCGCTGGATGAACTGTTCACCGCTGCCGAATCGCTGGGGCGGTTGGGCACCTTCCCGGGCCGTCGCCTGGCGATTCTCAGCAACGGCGGCGGCGTCGGTCGCCTCGCCGTGGACCAGCTGATCGCATTGCGTGGCACCTTGGCCAACCTGTCCGACAGCACGGTCGAGAAGCTCGATGCGGTGCTGCCGCAAGGCTGGTCGCGCAGCAACCCGGTCGACATCGTGGTCGACGCCGATGGTGAACGCTATGCCGCCGCCATCGAAGCGCTGCTGGCCGACAACGAGAATGATGCGGTGATGGTGGTCAACGTGCCGACCGCATTCACTTCATCCGCAGACGCCGCGCAGGCACTGACCCGCACGCTCGGACTGCGCCCGCGCCATCACCGCGACAAGCCGGTATTCGCGGTGTGGCTGGGCAACGACGACCAGGCCACCGCCACGCTCAACGCGGCACGGGTGCCGACCTATCCGACCGAGGCCGAAGCGGTGCGCGGCTTCCAGCATCTGGTGCGCTACCGCGAAGCGCAGAACGCGCTGATGGAGACGCCACCCAGCCTGCCGCAGGACTTCAGTGTCGACGCGGCTGCGGCACGCGCGCTGGTTGATGCCGCGCTGGCCAACGGCCAGCAGTGGCTGGACCCGCTGGCCACGCATGAGCTACTGAAGGCCTACGGCATTCCCTCCGCACCCGTGATGCACGCGCGCGACGCGCACGAGGCGATGGACCTGGCACAGCCGCTGCTGGAGCGTGGTGCCAGCGTGGCGTTGAAGATCCTGTCACCGGACATTCCGCACAAGTCGGAAGTCGATGGCGTGCGCCTGAACCTGACCACGCTGCCGGCGGTGCAGAGCGCGGCCAATGCGATCCTGTCACGCGCCCGCCAGCTGCGGCCGGACGCGCGCATCGACGGCCTGCTGGTGCAGCCGACCATCATCCGTCCGAAGGCGCGCGAGATCATCGTTGGCATCGCCGATGACGCCACGTTCGGCCCGGTGATCGTGGTCGGTCGCGGCGGCACCGCCGTGGAAGTGATCAATGACAAGGCACTGGCATTGCCGCCACTCGATCTGCGCCTGGCCCATGAACTGATCGGACAGACCCGTGCCTCGCGCATCCTCAAGGCCTACGGCGATGTACCGGCTGCCGACGAGCGCGCGCTGGCCCTGGCACTGGTGAAGCTGGCACAGCTGGCCGCCGACATTCCCGAAGTGCGCACGCTGGACATCAACCCGCTGCTGGTCGACAGCAAGGGCATCCTCGCCCTTGACGCGCGTGTAGCGGTGGCACCCTCGCGCATCCTGCACAAGGGTCGTGGCCATCCACGCTTCTCGGTGTTCCCGTACCCGAAGGAGTGGGAGCGCACCATCGAACTGTCCGATGGCGGCCGTGCCTTCGTGCGGCCGGTGCGGCCGGAAGACGATGCACTGTTCCGTGCGTTCTTCGCCCGGGTCAGTGACGAGGACCTGCGCCTGCGCTTCTTCCAGTCGGTGAAGCACTTCAGCCACGAATTCATCGCGCGCCTGACCCAGCTCGACTATGCGCGCTCGATCGCGCTGGTGGCGATCGAACCACGCAGCGGCGAAATGCTGGGTGCCGTGCGACTGCACGCCGATGCCGATTACCACCGTGGCGAGTACGGCATCCTGATCCGCTCGGACCTGAAGGGCCACGGCATCGGCTGGCGGCTGATGGCGATCATGATCGAGTACGCCAAGTGGCTGGGCCTGGACGTGGTCGAGGGCCAGGTGCTGCGCGAGAACAGCACCATGCTGGCGATGTGCCAGAGCCTGGGCTTCAAGACCAGACTCGATCCGGACGACCCGACGGTGATGATGGTGACCCTGCCGGTGCAGCAGGTCGAAGTGCCCGAAACCCCATTGTAGAGCCGAGCCCACGCTTGGCTGTCTTTCGCCTGAGCCGAGCATGGGCTCGGCTCTACAACGTCAGCGCACCGGCTCCACCACCACTGCCGTGCCGTAGCACAGCACCTCGGTCAGCCCGGTCATCACATCGGTGGCGTCGTAGCGCATGCCGATGATCGCGTTGGCGCCCAGCTGCCGCGCGTGCTTGACCATGTCGCGGTAGGTTTCCTCGCGGGCCTGTTCGCACAGCTCCGTGTAGATGGTGATGTTGCCACCGAACAGGGTCTGGATGCCGCCTAGGAAATTGCCGACGATCGAGCGCGAGCGCACGGTGATGCCGCGCACCACGCCCAGGTTGCGCACGACCCGGTGGCCGGGAAGCTCGAAGGCCGTGGTGACCAGTGAATCGTCGAAACGTGCCAGTGAGGTTGTCGGGTTGCCGCTGTTGTAGGGGTCTGCCATGGCCGCATCCGTGTTGTAGGGTCTTCTGTGGAGTCGAGCCATGCTCGACTGGCTGTGGAGCAGTCGAGCATGGCTCGACTCTACAGCGCAATCGCCCGTTGCGGCATGGTTCCGTCACCGCACCCGCGCGACAATACCCGCATGACCGACCGTATCCCCCTGCTGCTGCTTCCCGGCCTGCTCAACGACGCCGAGCTGTGGCGCGCGCAGCTGGCCGATCTGGCCGACATCGCCGATTGCACCGTGGGCGACCAGACCCGTGGCGAAACCCTGCAGGCGGTGGCCGAGGATGTGCTGGCGCAGGCGCCGGAGCGCTTTGCGCTGGCCGGTTTCTCGTTGGGTGGCTTCGTCGCCCAGCAGATCCTGCGCATCGCCCCGGAGCGCGTACTGCAGCTGGCGCTGGTTGACACCTCGATCCACGCCGACTCACCGGAGCGCGCCGAGCAGCGCCGCAGCCAGCGCGCCAGCGTGCGCCTGCCGGGCAGGTTCCACGGGTTCGGCGATACGCTGATGCGCAGCTACATCGATGCCTCGCGGCTGGACGACTACGTGCTGGTGCAGCGCGTGCGCGATATGACTGCCCGCCTGGGTGCGGAGGTGTTCCTGCGCCAGAGCGCGCTGGAACGCCGCGACGGCCATGACGTGCTGGCCGGCTACCGTGATCCGCTGTTGATCATCTGTGGTGCCAATGATCGCATCACGCCGCTGGCCGTGAGCGAGGAAATGCACGCCCTGGTGCCGCACTCGCAGCTGGTGGTGGTGCCCGATTGCGGGCACCTGGCCCCGATGGAAAAGCCGGACGAGGTCAGTGCGGCGATGCGCGGGTGGTTGTTGCAGGACTGATGGATCCGCCGGGCATGGCCCGGCGCTACCCACGGTAATCCGGTAGCGCCGGGCCATGCCCGGCGGCTTCTGATCAATCCCAGGCCGGCGCAATCCCTTCCGGGTTGGCCAGGCGATGGCCACGATCGAGCTTGGCGATCTGGGCCATGTCTTCGTCCGTCAGGCGGATCGCAGCCGCTTCCAGGTTGCTGGCCAGATTCTCGCGCTTGGTCGAGGACGGAATGACCGAGAAGCCCTGCTGCAGTGCCCAGGCCAGCGCGATCTGCGCGGGTGTCGCCTGGTGGCGGCCGGCAATGGCCTGGATCACCGGGTCCTTGATCACCTCGCCATAGGCCAGGCTCATGTAGGCGGTGATGTGGATGCCGTTGTCCTGAAGGAACTTCACCAGCAGGCGGTTCTGCAGGTACGGGTGGATCTCGATCTGGTTGGTGGCGATTGCATCGGCGCCGAGGATCTCGATGGCCTTGCGGGTCTGGGCGATGGTGAAGTTGGAGATGCCGATCGCCTTGGTCAGCCCCTGCGCTTTGGCCTCGGCCAGCGCCGGCAGGTACTCGTCCATCGGCACGTCGACCTTGTCGTTCGGCGACGGCCAGTGGATCAGCGTCAGGTCCACATGATCAGTACGCAGCTTTTCCAGGCTGCCATGCAGGCTGGCCAGCAGCGCATCGCGCTTGAACTCGGTGATCCACACCTTGGTGGTGAGGTACAGATCATCACGCGGCACGCCCGAATCGGCGATCGCCTGGCCGACCTCGGCTTCATTGCCATAGATCTGCGCGGTATCAACGGCGCGGTAGCCGACATCCAGCGCGTTGCGCACCGAGTCGATCACGGTCTGGTCTTTCAGGCGGAAGGTGCCGAGACCGAAGGCGGGGACAGTCATGGGGAGCTCCAGCAAAGGGGGAGGGGTGCGGGAATATCCGGCAAAGGGTAGGCCAGTGGCTGCATGCATGCCGGCAACGGTGCATTGCACCACCGTACCGGCAGGGCGGCGGTACGGCGTGGACTGTCTCAGTGCGCGGCCACGGCGATGCCGTCGGCACGATCATCGATGCCATCACGACGGTCCAGGCGGCCGCTGAGCACGGTCAGCGCATACGCGCCCAGCACCACCAGCGCGCCCAGCCACGGCGTGTGCATCAGGCCGATGTGCTCCACCACCAGGCCACCGAGCGAGGCGCCCAGGGCGATGCCGATGTTGAACGCGGCGATGTTCAGGCCCGAGGCCACGTCGCTGGCCTGCGGTGCGTAGCGCTGCGCCTGCTTCACCACGTACACCTGCAGGCCCGGCACGTTGCCGAATGCCACCGCGCCCAGCGCCAGCACCGTCAGCAGCATCAGCCAGATGTTGTAGGCGGTGAAGGTGAGCACGAACAGTACGACCGCCAGCAGGGCGAAGATGCGCTTCAGCGCGGGCACCGGGCCCATGCGGTCGGCCATGCGGCCGCCCCACAGGTTGCCGATCGCCACCGACACGCCGTACACCAGCAGCACCAGGCTGACCGCGTTGGCCGAGAAACCGGTGACGTCCTGCAGGATCGGCGCCAGGTAGGTGAAGGCCAGGAAGGTGCCGCCATAGCCCAGCGTGGTCATCGCATAGACGAGCAGCAGGCGCGGCTGGGCCAGCACCGCCATCTGCTGGCGGAAGCTGGACGGGGCGCTCTGCGGCACGCTGCGCGGCACGAACAGCAGCGCGCCCAGCAGTGCGATCACGCCGAGCCCGGCCACGGCCAGGAAGGTGGCGCGCCAGCCCAGGTGCTGGCCGATGAAGGTGCCCAGCGGCACGCCGGTCACCAGCGCCACGGTCAGGCCGGTGAACATGATGGCGATGGCACTGGCCGCCTTCTCCTTCGGTACCACGGCAGTGGCGATGATCGAACCGATCGAGAAGAACACGCCGTGGGCGAGGCCGGTAAGGATGCGTGCAGCGATCAGCGAGGTGTAGCCCGGCGCCATGAACGCGATGATGTTGCCGAGGGTGAACAGCACCATCAGCGCCACCAGCAGGGTCTTGCGCGGCACGCGGCCGGTCAGCGCGGTCAGCACCGGCGCGCCGATGGCCACGCCCAGCGCGTACAGCGACACCAGCAGGCCGGCCGAGGGCAGGCTGACCTGCAGGTCGGCGGCGATGGTTGGAATAAGGCCGACGATGACGAACTCGGTGGTGCCGATGGCGAAGGCACCGAGGGTCAGCGCCAGCAGGGCGAGGGGAATGCCACGGATCATGGCAGGCTCCAGAGGGAAGGAAGGCGCGCAGTGTGCGCGGCGAACCTTTGCCTAAAAACCCGTCTTCACGCCAATCACTCTTGCCGCGTGGTCAATAATGGCGCCATGAAAACCACCCTCGATGAAATGCAGGCGTTCCTGGCGGTGATCGACAGCGGTTCGATCAGCGCCGCCGCCGAACAGCTGGGGCAGACGCCCTCCGGCGTGAGCCGCGCGCTGGGGCGGCTGGAGGACAAGCTCGGCACCACCCTGCTGACCCGAACCACGCGCCGCCTGCACCTGACCGCCGAAGGTGAGGCTTACCTGCGCCATGCCCGGGCGATCATCGACGCAGTGGAATCAGCCGAGGAACAGATGGCGGCGCGCCGCGAACGCCCGGCCGGACGCCTGCGCGTGGATGCGGCGATGCCGTTCGTGCTGCATGTGATCGCGCCGCTGGTCGCCGGCTATCGTGCGCGCTATCCGGAAGTACAGCTGGAGCTGAACAGCTCCGAGCGCTACATCGACCTGCTGGAACGGCGCACCGACCTGGCGATCCGGATTGGTCCACTGGCCGATTCCACCCTGCATGCACGACCACTGGGCCGCTGCCAGCTGCGCCTGGTGGCCAGCCCGGCCTACCTGGCCGCACATGGCGAACCGGCCAGCGTGGCGGCGCTGGGCCAGCACACCCTGCTCAGTTTCAACGAGCCGGAATCGCTGAATCACTGGCCGCTGCCGGGCGATGCCGATGGCCTGCTGCGGGTGCGCCCGGACATCGCGGTGTCCAGCGGGGAAACGTTGCGCCGGCTGGCGGTGGAAGGGGTGGGCATCACCTGCCTGTCCGACTTCGTGACCGATCGCGACCGCGCCGCCGGCACCCTGGTTCCGGTGCTGGCGGCACAGACGCTGGACGTGTACCAGCCGATCCATGCGGTGTATTACCGCAACACCGCGGTGTCGGCGCGGATCAGCTCGTTCCTGGATTACCTGGGTGAAGCGATGGCGCAGAGCGATTACCTGCGTTGAGTTGGGTTGCCGGCCAGCGGCCGGCACTACCCGTGACCGCGTTCCACGGTAGTGCCGGCCGCTGGCCGGCAACCGGATCAATCAGGCCGCGCGCGCCAGCGCGTCCTTCGCTGCGGCGGTGGTCGACAGGTCGAACACATCCACTGCATCGATCAATCGGTTCGCCTGCTGTTCCAGGCTGCGTGCGGCGGCACTGGCTTCTTCCACCAGCGCCGCATTCTGCTGGGTGGTGCCATCCATCTGGATCACCGTCTGGCTGACCTGTTCGATGCCCGCGCTCTGCTCCTGCGAGGCCGCGGAGATCTCGGCCATGATGTCGGTCACGCGCTGCACCGACGCCACGATCTCGGCCATGGTGTCGCCGGCCTCGCGCACGCGCTGCGCCCCGTGGCCGACCTGTTCCACCGAGGCTTCGATCAGTGCCTTGATCTCCTTGGCGGCACCGGCCGAGCGTTGTGCCAGCGTGCGCACTTCGCTGGCCACCACCGCGAAGCCGCGACCCTGCTCACCGGCGCGTGCCGCTTCAACCGCCGCGTTCAGCGCCAGGATGTTGGTCTGGAACGCGATGCCATCGATCACGCTGATGATCTCGGCGATCTGCCGCGACGAGGTCTCGATCGCGCCCATGGTTGCCACCACCTGGCCGACCACGCTGCCACCCTGCGAGGCGACCGTGTGCGCGCCGATGGCCAGCTGGTTGGCCTGGCGCGCGTGCTCGGCGTTCTGGCGCACGGTGGAGGTCAGTTCCTCCATCGAGGCAGCGGTCTCCTCCAGATTGGCCGCCTGCTGCTCGGTGCGGCGCGACAGGTCGTTGTTGCCGGCGGCGATCTCTGCGGCAGCTGTATGGATGCTGCCGGAGGCGTGCTTGATGTCGGTGACGATGGTCGCCAGCTGTGCAGCCGTGGTGTTGGCGTCGCCTGCAATGCGTGCGAACACGCCCTGGAAATCACCGTGCATGCGCGCGCCGAGGCGGCCGTCGGCAATCGCGCGCAGCATGCTGGAAACCTCGCCCAGGTTCAGCTCGGTGGTCTGCATCAGGCGGTTCAGGCCATCGACCATCGCGCGGAAATCATGCTCGAAGCGTGCGCTGTCGCCGCGTTGGCTGAAGTCACCGGCGGCAGCGGCTTCGGCCAGGCGGCGGATCTCGCCGTTGATCACGCCGAGATTGGCCTTGGCCGTATCCAATGCGTTGGTGATCACGGCCTTTTCGCCGGGCAGGCGTTCCATGTCCTGGCTGAGGTCACCGATGGCGTAACGGCCCATGATCGCAATCGCACGCAGCTTTACCTGGATATGCGCGTCGACCAATGCATTGCTGTCGGCGACCATTTCACCGAATGCACCCGGGAACGCACTGGCATCCATGCGATGGCTGATGGTGCCGGCGTCATGCGCCTGCGCCATCGTTGCCTGTGCGTCCAGTACGCCGCGCAGCGTGGCCTGCACCGCCTGCATCGCCTGCGCGAGGCGACCGATCTCGTCGCGGCTGCGCACCTGCACCACGTGCTGCAGATCACCGGCGGCCACCGCACGTGCGGCGGCTTCCACCGCCAGCACCGGCTGCACCACCGCACGCCGCAGCCACCAGGCCAGGCCCATCAGCAGCAGCACGGCGGCCAGCACGGTCAGCGCCGCACACAGCAGCAGTGTCTGCCGCGCCTGCTGCGACCGTGCCGCCACGGCCGCCTCCGCCACCTGGGTGGCATGCGTGCTCAGCGCATCCAGTGCGGTCGCCACCGGGCGGTCCTTGCCACGCACCATATTGTCGCCGGCTGCGGGATCGTAGCCGGCCTCCGCAAATGCCTGCAGGGCGGCGTGGTAGTCCTTCTGCAGCTGCGTGTGCAGGCCGATGAAGGCCTGTGCCAGTTCACGCGTGCGCGCGTCCGGACTGGCTGTGAGGCCCTTGGCCAGCTGCTCGACCAGGCGACCCTCGCTGTCGAAGGCGTCCAGATGGCGCTGGCGCAGTGCGTCGTCATGGCCGCGCAGCAGCACGTTCTTCCATTCCTGCACCTGGCCGCGGAACTCGCGCTGCAGGCGTTCGGCGTCGCGGCTGTGCGCGACTTCGGGCGGAACCTCGGTGGACAACTTCAACCAAGCGGAGGCCAGGCCCGCCAGAGCGCACAGCAGGACCACGGCAAGACCAACGGAAACCGCGCCGAGCAGCTTGGACTGCAGGCGCGGAGCACGGACAGACGCATTCATGGGGAGGGACTCTCGGGAAGGGGCGATTCGGTATCGACCGGCGCCACTTCTCACTGAAGTGCGACTTGGATCACATTCCCGTTTCGTTTAGTGATGTGAAGGGAATATTTCATAGGACGAATGTGTCCAGATGGAACGAAAGAAGACCCTCGACAGAGGATTTAAATGTAACTATCCTTGTTACATGAAATCCGCGAATCCCCTTTCCGACGCCCTGCATGTGATGGCGCACCTGGTCGGCCATGCCGCCCCGCGCACCTCCGAGCAGCTGGCGTCGTGCCTGCCGACCCATCCGGTGGTGATCCGCCGCCTGCTGGCACAGCTGCACAAGGCCGGCCTGGTGCGCAGCACCCGTGGTCATGGCGGCGGCAGCCAGCTGGCCCGCGATGCCGCAGCGATCACCCTGCACGACATCTATCTGGCGGTGGGAGCGCCGCCGCTGGTGCAGGTCGGTACCCGCGACGCCAGCGGCGGCTGCCCGATCCAGCAGCTGGTCAACAGCGCACTGATGGAGGGCGCGCGCGAGGCACAACGGATGCTTGAACAGCGATTGCAGGCGACCACGCTGGACCAGCTTGGCGCCGACTTCGCCCGCCATCTCGCCCATCACCGTTCCCTGGAAGGTCACCATGAATCCTGATGTGCTCATCGTCGGCGGCAGTTATGCCGGCATCGCCGCCGGCCTGATCCTGGCCCGTGCCCGCCGCCCGGTCACGGTCATCGACGCCGGATTGCCGCGCAACCGCTTCGCCAGCCATTCGCATGGCGTGCTGGGGCTGGATGGCACCAGTGGCGCTGAGCTGCTGAAGACTGCGCGCCAGCAACTGCTGGACTACCCCAGCGTGCGCTGGCTGCACGTTGAGGCGGTGCAGGCCACCGCCAGCGCAGCGGGCGTGGAAGTGCGTACCGCCGACGGCCAGGTGCTGGCCGCACGCAAGCTGTTGCTGGCCAGTGGCATCGCCGACCAGCTGCCGGACCTGCCGGGGCTGGCCGAGCGTTGGGGCAGCACCGTGCTGCACTGCCCCTACTGCCACGGCTACGAAGTGGGCGGTGGCGCCATCGGCCTGCTTGGTGGTCACCCGATGTCCGCCAGCAAGGCGCCACTGTTCGCCGATTGGGGAAATGTCACCTTCTTCAGCCAGGGCCTGCCGATCACCGATGAGGAGCAGGCCGCCATGCAGCAGCGCGGCGTGCAGATCGAGACCACACCGGTGATGGGCGTGCAGGGTGACCAGCCGACCTGGCTGGAAGTGGAGTTGGCTGACGGCCGCCGCATCGCGCAACGCGCGCTGTTCGTGCCGGCACTGCAGGCAATGGCCACGCCACTGGTGCAGCAGCTGGGATGCGCGCTGACCGAAAGCCCGCTGGGCGTGCTGATCGAGGTCGATATGATGAAGCTTACCTCGGTGCCGAACGTGTACGCCGCGGGCGATGCCACAACGGTTGGCAACATCACGTTGGCTGCCGCCGAGGGCGTGCGTGCGGGCATCGGCGTGCACCACGCGCTGGTGGCCGAGGACAGCTCCGGGGTCGGATCCCCTTCGTAGAAGGGGCTCTGACCCCGAGGGACCGCATCCACGCATGGCGTGGATCTACTGACGCGGCATCCACTGCCCTGCGCAGATAGTGGTTGCAACACCCCGCGCCCGGACCCGGCATGGACGAAGCGAACCGCCTCAGATCGCTCCTCGCACCGCTGCAGGGCCTGCGTGGCTGGCGACCTGCGCAGGCCACGCGTGATGCCATCGCCGGTGTGACCCTGGCCGCGATCACCCTGCCCGAACAGATGGCAACGGCACGCCTGGGTGGCTTCGAGCCGCAGGTCGGCTTCTATGCTTTCGTCGGCGGCACGCTGGGCTTCGTGCTGCTGGGCCGCAATCGCCGGCTGACGGTCGGCGCCGATTCGACGATCACGCCGATCTTCGCGCTTACCCTGGCCGGCCTGGCCGCGCAGCAGGCCGGTGCACTGGCCGGAAGCGCCGTGGTGCTCGCAGTACTGGTCGGCGTGTTCCTGGCACTGGCGGCACTGCTGCGTATTGGTGTGGTGGCCGCGCTGCTGTCGGTACCTGTGGTGACTGGGTTCCTCGGCGGCATCGCCGTGCACATCGCGGCCTCGCAGCTGCCGGTGGCGCTGGGCGTCAGCCTCTCGTCAAGCGAATTGCCCGAACGCCTGTACGAACTGCTGCGGGCGTTGCCGCACGCACAGCTGCTGCCGACCCTGATCGGCTTCGGCGTGCTGCTGGCGATGGCGCTGTGCGACCGGATCAATCCACGCATTCCCGGCGCATTGATCGCGGTGGCCATCGCCACGCTGCTTGTTGCCTCGCTGGGGGCGGAGCGACTGGGTGTGGCCACCCTCGGTGCGGTCTCTCCCTATCCACCTTCGTGGCAGCTTCCGCCGCTGGAAACCCTCACCACTCTGGTGCCACTGGCGCTGCTGCTGACCCTGGTCATCATTATGCAGGTCGCTGCCGTTGATCGCGCGTTTCCCGGCGAGGAAGAACCCGATGTCAACAAGGATTTCCTCGGCGTCGGTGCCGGAAACCTGCTGTCGGCCGCGTTCGGTGCGTTCCCGGTCAATGCCAGCCCACCGCGCACTGCGGTGGTGGTGGAAGCCGGTGCCTCCTCGCAGCTGGGTGCGTTGATTGCCGCGGCGCTGGTGATGCTGCTGGCGTTCTGCGGTGGCGGCGTGCTCGGGGCGATCCCCGAGGCTGCACTGGCGGGCGTACTGCTGTTCGTGGCGGTGCGCCTGTTCCGCCTGCGCGTGCTGATCGACATCACCCGGCGTGCGCGCAGCGAAGCGCTGCTGGCAGCGCTGACCTTCCTGGCGGTGGTGTGCCTGCCGATCCAGTCGGGTATTGCGATAGGTGTGGGCCTTGCCCTGCTGCATGGCGCATGGATGATCGCGCACAGCCCGATGCTGACGTTGACCCGGCTGCCGGGCAGCACGGTCTGGTGGCCGGGCAACCGCGGTGAGACCGAACCCGGCGTGACCGTGCTGGCCTTCCAGGCGCCGCTGCTGTTCGCCAACGCCGACAGCTTCAAGCGGCAACTGCTGGCCAGTATCGAAGCAGCGCCGGCACCGGGCCTGGTCGTGCTGGAGGGCAGTGCGATTGTCGAGATCGACTACAGCGCAGCGCAGACCCTGCGCGAGGTGATCGGCCTGTGCCAGCAGAAGGGCATCGTGTTCGTCATAGCGCGGCTCGGCTCGGTGCGCGCGATGCAGGCACTGGACCGCTTCGGTATCGCTGCGCTGCTGGGGCCGGAGGGAACAACCCACAGCGTGCAGCAGGCCGTTGATCACTACCATGCACGAGGTACGCCATGACCCGCATTCCCGAACCGCGGCTGTCGCCGGTCGCGATCCTTGAACTGCGGCCGACGCAGATGAGCGTGGGCCTGCTGGAAGTGCAGCGCAAGCGCGCGCAGTGGAAGACGCTGCCGAAGGACGACAAGGCGCGTTATCTCGGGCGGCACATGGTGCCGGTGGTGGTGGGGCCGTCGAACCGGACGCACCTGATCGACCATCATCACCTGGCACTGGCGCTGCACGAGGAAGGTATCGAGCACGTGCTGACCGCCGTGCAAGCGGATCTGTCACACCTGCCGAGGAAGCTGTTCTGGACGGTGATGGAGCGCTATTGCTGGGCGCATCCGTTCGATGCCGAGGGCGTGCGCCAGCCGCCGTCGGCGATGCCGAAATCGCTGCTGGACCTGGCCGATGATCCGCATCGCTCACTGGCCGGCGAGGTGCGCCGCAGTGGTGGCTATGCCAAGTCGGTGCAGCCGTTCGCCGAGTTCCTGTGGGCGGACTACTTCCGCCAGCGGATGACCCGCAAGCTGATCCGCCGCGATTTCCGCAAGGCGGTGACCACCGCCACCGAACATGCGCGGCACGCTGATGCGCGCTATCTGCCGGGGTGGTGCGGCGTCGAGCACGATTGAGTTACGGCGGATGCCGGAGGTGGTCGGCCGCGCTGCATCCACGCATGGCGTGGATCTACTGCTTAGCGGTCGCGCTTGATTGACGGGCGGTGGGTGCCGGCCTTGGCCGGCACCGTTCCATCATCCCTTGACGCACAGCACCTGCCGCAGCGTGTGCACCACGTCCACCAGGTCCAGCTGGGCGGCCATCACATCATCGATCGACTTGTACGCCGCCGGTGACTCGTCCAGCACGCCGCTGTCCTTGCGGCATTCAACATGCGCGGTGGCTTCGCGGTGCTGGGCCAGCGTGATCTGCTGGCGTGCAGCGCCACGGCTCATCACCCGGCCGGCACCGTGGCTGCAGCTGTGGAAGCTGTCCGCGTTGCCCTTGCCGCGCACGATGTAGCTGCGCGTGCCCATGCTGCCGGGAATGATGCCCAGCTCGCCCTCGCGCGCACTGACCGCGCCCTTGCGCGTCACCAGCAGTTCCTGCCCGTGGTGCGTTTCCTTCTGCACATAGTTGTGGTGGCAGTTCACCGCCATCGCGGCCAGCTGGAACTTCGGCAAGCGGTGACGCATCTCGGCCAGCACCCGCGACATCATCGCCTCGCGGTTCTGCCGCGCGTAGTCCTGCGCCCACGACACGGCTTCGACGTAGTCGTCGAACAGCGGCTCGCCTTCCATGAAGAACGCCAGGTCCTTGTCCGGCAGATGGAAGCCGAGCACGCGCCGTGCCAGCTCCTCGCGCGCCTTCTCGATGAAGTAGGTGCCGATCAGGTTGCCGGTGCCGCGCGAGCCGCTGTGCAGCATCACCCACACCGCATCCGTCTCGTCCAGGCACAGTTCGATGAAGTGGTTGCCGCCGCCCAGCGTTCCCAGCTGACGGTCGAGCTTGTCGGTGCGGATCTTGCGGTGCCTGTCCTTGATCTTCTCCAGCCCGGCGGCCAGCCCGGACTGCACCAGCCGGGTGTGGATGCTGTCGGGCATGCGCTGGTGCTCGCCGCCGCGCCCGTTGCCGACCGGGATGCTGCGCTCGATGCTGTTGCGCAGCTGCCGCAGGTCATCGGGCAGGTCGTTGGCGCGCAGGGTGGTGCGCACGGCGGCCATGCCACAGCCGATGTCGACGCCGACCGCGGCCGGAATGATCGCGCCACGGGTCGGGATCACCGAGCCCACGGTCGCGCCCTTGCCCAGGTGCACGTCCGGCATCACCGCCACCCACGGCCCGACGAACGGGATCGCAGCGATGTTGCGCAGCTGCTCGTGGGCCTGCGCTTCCAGCGGAACGCCGTTGACCCAGCCCTTGATCGGCGTGGTGCCCTCGGCGTGCAGCCATTGATAGTTCTGTTGAGTGTCCATGTCTTCGTGTATGTCCTTGATGGGCCGGCGGCGCGTCCCTGCGCCGCCGCTACCCCCTACCTGATCGTCACCAGCTGCTTCAGCACGCCATCCAGGCCGCCGAACACGGTGAGCTTGTCGATCTTCTCGGTGACCTTCTCCAGCGCCTCCAGCTCCTTCAAGCGCATCAGCACCGGGTTGTCCTCGATCAGCTTTGCGGTGTTGAGCTGCGAACGCGTGGCGTTGGCCTCCTCGCGGCGACGGATCACGCTGGCCTGGGCCTGCTTCTCGGCCAGCACCACGCCGTTGAGGATCTCCTTCATCTCGCCCGGCAGGATCACGTCCTTGATGCCGACACCGAGCAGGCGTACACCGTGGCCCTCGATCGCGGCCTGCACATGGGCGGCGATCTCGCCGTCCAGCGCGGCCTTGTCACCGAGCAGCTCGTCCAGGCTGCGTGCGGCGATCGCCTGGCGCAGGCCGAACTGCAGCTGCCGATAGATGAACTCATCGGCATTGCTGAGCGTGCGGTGTGCACGCACCGGGTCGACCACCTGCACGGTCGCGGCCAGGTTCACCCGCAGGGTCACCTTGTCGCGGCTCAGCAGTTCCTGGCCGGACACGTCCAGCGAACGCGCACGCAGCTCCACACGCTCCACCGACACGTTGCCGTTGAAGTTCCAGAACGCGTGCAGACCGGCATCCAGCGTCTGCCGCAGCGTGCCGTCGATGAACAGCAGGCCCACCGACTCGCTCGGCACGGTGCTGATCACCGCCACACGCGGCAGCACGCCCAGCTGGCCCAGGCGCTGCTGCACGTCCGCCGGAATGCGCGGCTCGTCACCGAGTGCCAGCACGCGCACCTGGGTGTCGACCGAACCGCGCCAGTACAGACGGCGGCTGCCCGGCGGCAGTACCTCGTCGATGCGGCCGTTGCGCAGCAGCAGGCCGACCTCGCCGGCGCCGACGTTGGCCAGCACGAAGTGCGTGTCCAGCGTCGCGCCCAGCGCTTCGATCAGGCTGTCCTGGTCGCTGCCGGTGTAGGCCGCGCCCTTCGATGCGTTGTGGATGTCCACCTGCGGGCGGCCGCCGAACAGCGACAGGCGGTGCACACCCGGCAGCAGGATCTGCTGGAAACGACGGTTGCGATACACCAGGCCGCGCTCGCCGTCGCCGATCACGACCTTGATGGTCCAGAACATGGGAGTCTCTCCTTGTATGGCTCTGGTGGTTCGACCCGATGGAATGAATGCCATGACCCGGGTCGAACAGGTCGTGGCAGGGCCGGCTGCACACCACGCGCAGCCGGCGGAAGAGGGCGGCCATCGGCGGACGGTCCGCGCGCGGAGCCTGCGGTGCGTCATCCCCCTTACTACCCTTCCTGGCGGCAGACAGCGCCGGAGCGGAACGGGAGCGATGGTGGTGACAGGCCGAGGCCCGGCGTGCGGTCCGTTGCCCTTCCTGTGGTGCCCGAAGGCGTTCGCAGGACCGGCGACGATGGCCGCTGGGGCTTGCGCCCCGGGTGTTGCTTCAAGTCATGACGTGAGAGGTCATGTGGTTTGGAGTGGGAGTCGAACCCACGACAGACGGAATCAGGATCCGTTGCTCTACCCTACTGAGCTATCCAGTGGTGAACCGCGCGGAATCGAACCGCGTGCCGGCGAACCGGCGCCTGCCTCCAGCAGGCGATCCAGGCGATGGCATGTCCGCGACCTCCGGCATACGCCACGGCAATGCCGCGCGCACCAGCCCGTGGTTGAAACGGGACCGTTGGTAGTCGAGGGTGCAGGCCACCGACATTATCGCGAGCGATAATGTTTGGGTGCGATGCAGATAATGTCCAGGCGTTGCCATGCACGCGGAGAAAATCCTCCGGTGGGGCGGAAAAACCTGGGTCAGTGAGCGGCGGGTTGCCGCGCGGGGTGCAGTTCTAGCATCGCGGGTCCTTGTGCCGACGCAAACGAAAACGCCCCCGGGACTTGCGTTCCGAGGGCGTCGTCAGGCCTCGGAGATCGGGGTGGCCGATCTCCGCAGGGCGGGTATCAGGCCGTTGTCAGCTGGACTTCCTTGCAGAACGCGCGCGCCAGCCCATCCATGCGCAGGCATGGCAGCAGCTTGGCGATGGCGACGGAATGCGCGTTCAAGGGAAGTTTCCAGTGGTTGTTGAAACGAGGTGCGCACGATAAACCACGATTTAGTCGTGCGCAACCATTTTGTTCAATTATTTTCTTCGGTGTGTGTCATGCCGGCCAGCGGCCGGCACTACCGGGTCTCACGCTTCGGCGCTGGCGGCATCCAGCTGCGCGACATCCTGCACGCTCAACGACACGTTCGCCGCCGCCAGCAGATCGTGCAGCTGTTCGACACTGGTGGCGCTGACGATCGGCGCGGTGATCGACGGCCGTGCGATCTGCCAGGCCAGTGCGATCTGCGCAGCGCTGGCGCCGTGCTTGCTGGCCACGTCATCCAGCGCCTGCAGGATGCGCAGGCCGCGCGGGTTCAGATAGCGCTTCACTACTGTCTCGCCACGCGCCGGGCTCTTGGCTGCATCGGCCGGCGTGCGGTATTTGCCGCTGAGGAAGCCACTGGCGAGGGCGTAGTAACCGATCACGCCGATCTGTTCGCGCTGCACCAGCGGTTCCAGTTCCTTCTCGTAGCCGGCTCGGTCATACAGGTTGTACTCCGGCTGCAGGGTTTCGTAACGCGGCAGCTTGTAGTCGGTGGAGACCTTCAGCGCATCAGCCAGGCGCGTGGCGCTGTAGTTGGAGGCACCAATGGCGCGCACCTTGCCGGCTTCGATCAGGCGTCCGAACGCAGCCAGCGTGGCTTCCAGCGGCGTCGACTCGTCATCCTCGTGGGCCTGGTAAAGATCGATGACGTCGGTCTGCAGGCGGCGCAGCGAATCCTCGACCGCCGCATTGATGTTGTCCGGGGTCAGGCCGGGGCGCTCGGCCCACTTCGCCACCTTGGTCGCCAGCACCACCTTGTCGCGCTTGCCACTGCGCGCGAACCACTTGCCGATCAGCGTTTCCGATTCGCCGCCGGCATTGCCGGGTACCCAGGCCGAATACACATCGGCGGTATCGATCAGGTTGAAGCCGGCATCGACGAAGGCATCGAGCAGGGCGAAGCTGGCCTTTTCATCGGCGCTCCAGCCGAACACGTTGCCGCCGAAGGCGAGCGGACGTACATGCAGGCCGGAACGGCCCAGTTCGCGGGTTGCCGTCATGGGCACGGACTCCTTGGGGGAAGTGCTCCAGAATAGAACGCGTTGTATGACCGTGCTGCGGCGACGGCCACAAAACAGTGTTCCGCGACGCGCACGCCGCTAACGTTTTGTGAACACCTGGGACGCTGCGACTGCTAGTCTCGCCGCATCTTCCGCTGGAGTCGTCCCGATGATGCCTGCTTCGTCCCTGCGTGGTTGCCGACTGCTGCTTGCTTCGGCGCTGCTTGCTGCTGTTCCCGCGTTCGCCGCACCGGCCACGGTGGCGCCCGCGAAGATCCAGGTCTCACCGGCCATCGATGCGGCGGTGAAGGCGCCCACCCGCGATGCCAACAACGTCAAGCGCGATGGCTTCCGTCATCCGGCGCAGACGCTGTCGTTCTTCAGGGTGGCTCCGGAAAAGACCGTCATCGAGATCACCCCGGGCAACGGCTGGTACTCGGAAATCCTGGCGCCGCTGCTGCATGACAAGGGCCATTATGTCGCCGCCGTGGTCGATCCGATGGCCGTGGCCGAGGGCCGCGGCCGCGACTACCAGCAGCGCAGCCGCGACAGCCTGGAAAAGAAGTACGCCGCTGCACCGGCGCAGTTCGGCAAGACCGCGGTGGTGGCCTACGATCCGGCCAAGCCGGTGTTCGGCCCGGCCAGTTCGGCCGACGTGGTGCTGACCTTCCGCAACGTGCACAACTGGCGCAAGGCCGGCCAGGCGCAGGGCATGTTCCAGGGCTTCTTCAACGTGCTCAAGCCGGGCGGCGTGCTGGGCGTGGTCGAGCATCGCGCCAAGACCGATGTGGCCGACGACGATGACACCGGCTATGTCGGCCAGCAGCAGGTGATCGCGATGGCCGAGGCCGCCGGCTTCAAGCTGGATGCGCGCAGCGAGGTCAACGCCAACCCGCGCGATACCAAGGACCACCCGAACGGCGTGTGGACGCTGCCGCCGACCAACCAGCACGACAAGGCCGACGACGCGAAGTACCAGGCGATCGGCGAAAGCGACCGCATGACCCTCCGCTTCATCAAGCCGTAAGGGGGTAGCGCCGGGCCCCGCCCGGCGAGCGCAGCGGCGCTGCAATGGACGTACTGTGTATCCGCCGGGCATGGCCCGGTGCTACCGCAAATGGAGTGGACTGTTGAAAAAGGTGCTGTACATCGCTGTCGCCGTGCTGGTGCTGACGCGGCTGATTGATTTCGTGTTCTACGGCGGTCATGCACACGATCTGGTGGGCTCGCTGGGTTTTGCGGTGTTGTTCGCCGGCATCCTGCTGGAACAGCGCGTGCGTGCCGTGAATCCGCCGCCGGTCCGTCTGCGACGGCGGGCCAATGTCATCGCGGCGTGCGGCATCGCGTTGGTGCTGGGCTCGTTCCTGCTGGAGTGGAAGGTCTTCGGCTGAGCCCCGCCGTAGCCTCCGCCAAGGAGATGCCCGGTAGCGCCGGGCCGCGCCCGGCGAGCAAGCTGCGCGGCGTGGGACAATGTGCTGTCCGTCGCCTGCCGTGCCCGCAATGCTGATCGCCTTCAACAAGCCCTTCAACGTGCTCTGCCAGTTCACCGACCGCAGCGTGCCGCCGCGGCCGACCCTGGCCGGGTTCGGCCTGCCGCCGCGCGTGTATGCCGCTGGCCGGCTCGACCATGACAGCGAGGGCCTGCTGCTGCTGACCGACAACGGTACGCTGGCGCACAAGCTGACCGACCCCAGGCACAAGGCCGACAAGACCTACTGGGTGCAGGTGGAAGGCGCGCCCAGCGATGACCAGCTGCAACAGCTGCGCGAAGGCGTGGTGCTCAACGACGGGCCGACCCTGCCGGCGAAGATCGAACGCCTCGATCCGGCGCCGTCGCTGTGGACGCGCGATCCACCGGTGCGCTTCCGCAAGACCGTGCCGGACAGCTGGCTGGCGATCACCATCCGCGAGGGCCGCAACCGGCAGGTGCGGCGGATGACCGCGGCGGTGAACCTGCCGACGCTGCGCCTGGTGCGGGTGTCGATGGGGCCGTACCAGCTGGATGACCTGCAGCCGGGGCAGTGGCGGCAGATCGGCTGAAACGGAAAGGGCCGGATACCTTCCGGTAGCCGGCCCTCACAGGCTGAACGGGTCAGAGCCCTTCCTGCGGAAGGGATCCGACCCTGGATCGGGGTCAGACCCCTTCCGCAGGAAGGGCTCTGACCCGGGCAACCTCAGGCATCGCTGCCGATATCGCTGTGCTCGTCCACGACGGTGGCGTTGCGGCGGTCGCGTGCGCTGATGCGATGCGCCTGGCCGTCCACCAGTTGGCCATTGGCAGCCTTCTTCTTCTGCTGCTTGCGGTACATCGCATAACCCAGCAGGCCAACCCCGACTGCCGCAGCAGCCACGGCCACTGCCGGATTGCGGCGCACGAACTTGGTCGCGGCCTTGCCGCCGGTCTTCACTGCGCCGATGGCGGCGCCGGTCTTGATCCAGTCCGCGTTGCGCAGGCTGCCACCGGCGCTCTTCAGGCCATCGCCGGCGGTGTGGGCCAGCTCCAGGGCGCGCTCCAGAGCGCGGTCGGTGATTACGGTCAGCTTGCTCATGCGGGGGTCCTTTGCCTCGGGTCGAAGTCCAGTGTCGCGTGTTGCCCGTAAACGGTATGTCAGTCGGGGCTACGCATGGTGTGACTCTACTCCAGCCATTCAGGATCAGGCAGGGTGGGGTCGGATCCCTTTCCGTTGGGAAAGGGCTCTGACCCCAGCGCGATGTATGCGGTCAGAGCCCATTGCGATGCAATGGGATCCGACCCCGCCCCCTCAGGTTCCGCGCGGCTTGGCCCGGTGCGTCGCTGTCGCGGTCCACGGATCATCCGGCCACGGATGGCGCGGGTAGCGGCCCTTCATTTCCTTCTTCACCTCGGCATAGGTGTTCTCCCAGAAGTTGCGCAGGTCCTGGGTGACCTGCAGCGGGCGGCCGCCGGGGGAGAGCAGGTGCAGGGTCAGCGGCACGCGGCCATCGGCGATGCGCGGCGTGTCGGCCAGGCCGAACAGTTCCTGCAGTTTCACCGCCAGCACTGGCGGCAGCGGATCACCACTCTCGCTGTCCAATGCATAGCTGATCGGCCGCTCCAGCCCGGACGGCACGGTGATGCGGGTCGGCGCATGACGCTCGACCAGCTGCCGCTGCGACCACTCCAGCGGCGACTTCAACGCTTCGCCGAAGCTGGATTCGTCCAGCGCATCCAGACGGCTCTTGCCGGCGAACGCGGGCTGCAACCACTGCGCGCGGTTGGCCAGCAGGGCGTCGTCGCTGCAGTCGGGCAGGCCGAGCTCCGGCATCCAGCGCCGCAGCGATTCGACCCGTGCCTGCCACTGGCGCAGGCCTTCGGTCCACGGCAAGGCGTGCAGGCCGAGTTCGGCGACCGCGTCGGTCAGCGCCTGCGCGGCGTGCTGCGGATCGACCCGGCCGGCAGAGCGGCTGTCCAGCACGATCCGGTCGAAACGGGTCTCGCGCAGTGCCACCAGGGCGCGTCGCTCGCTGTCCCAGCGCACTACGTCTTCGGTGACGAAGCGCTCCGGCCATGCCTTGCGCAGCCGATCTTCGTCCACCGGCGCGGCGCGCAGCAGCAGTGCATCGCGCGCCTCGAAGCGCAGTTCGCTGGCGACCAGCCACGGTTCGCCGCGCAGGTCGCTCAGCTCGTGCAGGCGCGCGCTGCGGCCATTGGTCAGCAGGTAGCGCAGCGGATCGCTGGGATGCTGGAAACCGATCCGGTCGGGAAAGGCGTGCGCAAGCAGGTCACCGAGTTCGTGCGCCTCGATGCTGGCCGGCGGCGTAGCCTCGCAGCGCAGGCGGCGACGCCACTGCTTGGCGGCGGCATCGATCGCGGCCAGTCCGCTGCGGTTGGCATCGCCCGGTGCGCGGCCATTGCGGAACGCGGCCAGTGCGCGCCAGCGGGCCGCCAGCGCGTCACCGCCCTGACGCAGCGGGTCGCGGGCTTCCAGCAGTGCGGCCAGATCCGCCGCCAGTGCCTGCGCGCGTGCATCCGGCGCGGCCAGCAGCATTGCCGCCATCCGCGGGTGCGTGCCCAATGCCAGCACGCGCCGGCCGAGTGCGGTGATCGCGCCACTGCCGGACAGGGCACCGAGACGCTGCAGCAGTTCGCGCGCCGCGCTCATCGGGCCGGTCTGTGGTGGATCGAGGAAGCGCAGATCGCTGCTGCCCCAGGCCGCCAGTTCCAGCGCCAGCCCGGCCAGCTCCACCTGGTCGATCTCGGCGCGGCGCTGCGGTTCCAGCCGCTGCGATTGCGGCCACAGCCGCCAGGCCACGCCCTCGGCCACGCGTCCGGCACGGCCGGCACGCTGGTCGGCCGAGGCCTGCGCGATCGCCACCACGTCCAGCCGGGTGAAGCCGCTGTTGGGGTCGTAGCGCGGTTCGCGCGCCTGGCCGCTGTCGATCACCACGCGCACGCCGGGCAGGGTCACCGAAGACTCGGCCACGTTGGTGGCCAGCACTACGCGGCGGCGGCCGTCGCTGGCGGCCTGCAGTACGCGCGCCTGCTGTTCCACCGGCAACTCACCATGCAGTGCCAGTACCTCGACGTTGCCGTCCAGTGATTCCTGCAGCCCGGCCTGGACGCGCGCAATCTCGCGCTGGCCGGGCAGGAACACCAGCACGTCGCCGGGGTGTTCGGCCAGCGCCTGCTGCACCGCTCGGCGCACCTGCAGCTCCAGCGCTTCATCGCGGCGCGCCGGGAAATGGCTGATCGCCACCGGGTAGCTGCGGCCCTCGCTGCTCAGGCGCGGTGCATCCAGGAAGCGCGCCAGCCGCTCGCCATCCAGCGTGGCCGACATCACCACCAGGCGCAGGTCATCGCGCAGCTGGGCCTGAACGTCCAGCGCCAGCGCCAGGCCCAGATCGCCACTGAGATGGCGCTCGTGGAACTCGTCGAACAGGATCGCGCCGACGTCTTCCAGCATCGGGTCGTCCTGCAGCATGCGGGTCAGGATGCCTTCGGTGACCACCTCGATCCGCGTGCGCGACGAAACCTTGTTCTCGAAACGGATGCGGTAGCCGACGGTGCCGCCCACCTCTTCGCCCAGCTGCCGCGCCATGAACAGCGCGGCGCTGCGTGCGGCCACCCGGCGCGGTTCCAGCAGGATGATCTTCCGCCCCTGCAGCCAGGGTGCATCCAGCAGTGCCAGCGGCACCTGGGTGGTCTTGCCGGCGCCGGGTGGGGCTTCCAGCACCAGCCGCGGCTGCGCGGCCAGGTGCTGCTGGATCTGTGGCAGCAGCGGGGAAATCGGGAAGAGCGGGGCGTTCATGTGCAAAGGATAAGGGGCCACGGCGGGCGCAGGTACAATGCGCGGGCACTTTTCCCCCGCGATGACCATGCACCTGATCGATATCGGCGCCAACCTGACCCACGATTCCTTCGACCGCGACCGTGACGCCGTGCTGGACCGCGCGCGCCAGGCCGGCGTGGTGCAGATGGTCATCACCGGTGCCAGCCGCGAGCACTCGCCGCTGGCCCTGCAGCTGGCGCAGCAGCATCTGGGCTTCCTGTATGCCACCGCCGGCGTGCACCCGCATCATGCGGTGGAATACACCGACGAATGCGATGCCGAGATGCGCGCGCTGCACGCCCACCCGGAAGTGGTGGCGGTGGGTGAGTGCGGGCTGGACTACTTCCGTGACTTCTCGCCGCGCCCGGCCCAGCACCGCGCGTTCGAGCGCCAGCTGCAGCTGGCCGCTGAGAATGGAAAGCCGCTGTTCCTGCACCAGCGCGACGCGCATGCCGATTTCATGGCACAGATGAAGAACTTCGAGGGCCGCATCGGCCCGGCGGTGGTGCACTGCTTCACCGGTGAACGCGACGAACTGTTCGACTACCTGGACCAGGACTGGTACATCGGCATCACCGGCTGGCTGTGCGATGAGCGCCGTGGCGCGCACCTGCGTGAACTGGTGAAGAACATCCCGGCCAACCGCCTGATGATCGAGACCGACGCGCCGTACCTGCTGCCGCGCACGCTGAAGCCGATGCCGAAGGACCGCCGCAACGAACCGATGTTCCTGTCGCACATCGTGGAAGAACTGGCACGTGACCGTGGCGAGGACGTTGCGGTGACCGCGGCCAATGCCACTGCTGCCACGCGCGCGTTCTTCCGCCTGCCCAACGCCGGTTGATGGTAGTGCCGGCCGCTGGCCGGCAACAGCATGAACGCCGCAATCATCGCGCGATTGCCGGCCAGCGGCCGGCACTACCGGAGCAGGTCGCGCAGGCCTTCGCGGTAACTCGGGAAGCGCGGTTGCCAGCCCAGCGCTGCACGCGTGCCACGGCTGTCGATGCGCTTGCTGCTCTGGTAAAAGCGGCGCAGCGCCGGGCTCAGCACCGGGTCGTCCCAGGCCATGGCGGGCGGCATCGCAAATCCACCCAGCTGTGCAGCGAAGGCCAGCACCTCCTGCGGTGGCGCCGGCTCGTCGTCACTGGGCAGGTACAACCCTTGTGCGGTGGGGCGCTGCATCGCGGCGATGATGACCGCCGCCAGGTCCTGCACGTGCAGCCGGTTGAACACCAGGCCGGGGCGGATCACGTGGCGTGCGCGGCCCTGTGACAACTGCACCAGCGCATTGCGGCCTGGTCCGTACAGGCCGGGCAGGCGGAACACCGCCGAGGCGATGCCGCGTTGTCCGGCCAGTGCACGCCACTGTGCTTCCGCCAGCCGGCGCTGCACGCCGGCCGCGTCGGTGGCATCGGCCGCGCTGCGCTCATCGATCCAACCGCCGGCGCGGTCGGCATACACCGACGTCGACGACAGATAGCCGACCCAGCGCAATGCCGGGTTGGCCTGCAGCGCGGGCAACAGCAGGCGCAGTGCCGGGTCACCCTCGGCATCTGGCGGCACGCTGCACAGAACGGCGTTGGCCTGTGCGATTTCCTCGAGCAGGGATGGCGAGGGCGAGGCGTCGGCATGCAACCGGTGTCGACGCAGGCCATCGTCGGGCGCCGCCGCCGGATCACGCACCGTCCCCGCAACCTGCACGCCGCGCGCCTGCAACTGCGTGGCCAGCACGCACCCGCTCCAGCCCAGGCCGAGGATCAGCACCCGCGCTGGCAGTGCGTTGGCCTGCAACGCGAAGCTCACGCGCTGCGCAGTGCCTGATAGGCCTGCAGGCTGCTGTAGGCGACCTGCAGCAGCAGGGCTTCCTGGTCGGCCCTGCGGGCACGCGCCAGCATGTCGCCGACGATCTGCTCGGCTTCCACCTGCTGGCCTGCTTCCAGGTCGCGCAGCATCGACGCCTTCAGGGCAGATCCTGCCTGGGTCAAGGTACCGCGCGCGGTGTCCTGCGCAGCTTCGGGAATCGGTTCACCGGCGGCCTCGGCCACGGCCAGGCACTCGTCATACAAGGCACGCACGATCGCCTCGCCATCGTGGGTAGCGACGATGGTGCCGATATCGGCGCGCAGCAGGCAGGTGGCCGCGGCCAGCGCGGTCAGGAAGGTGTACTTGACCCACTGTTCCTGGCCGATGCGTTCGCTGGCCAAGTGATCCAGGTTGGCCTGCGCGCAGACCGCAGCGAAGTCGCGCACGCGCGCGGAGACCGCGCCGCCATCGCGCTCGCCGAAGGTGAGCTTGGCCGGCTTGCCCAGATGCAGCACGGCGCCGTCGGGCGCCTTGGTGGCGCTGATGAAGCACAGGCCGCCGAGCACCGCCTCGCGGCCGAAGCGCAGATCCAGTGCGTTGTAGTGGTGGAGACCGTTGAGGATTGGCAGCACCGTGGTGTTCGCACCGACTGCCGGCGCGATGGCATCGATCGAACTGTCCAGGTCGTAGGCCTTGCAGCTGAGAATGATCAGATCGAACGGCTTCTGCGCGGCGAGCGCGGGCAGTGCGTCGGCGGTGACGTGCTGCACCGGGAAGCGGGCATCGCCGATCGGGCTGCGGATGACCAGACCATCGCGGTCCAGCTGCGCTGCGCGGGCGGGGCGCACGAGGAAGGTCACGTCCACGCCGGCCTGGGCCAGGCGACCACCGAAGTAACCGCCGGTACCGCCGGCGCCGAGGATCAGGATGCGCATTGCAGGTTCACCGTGTTCTGGGGGAATCAGAACAGCGATTGTGCCGGAGATTGCAGGCGGCGTCGGTGTCTTTTACGGCATGGGGTCAGATCCGCTTTCCGCAGGAAAACGGATCTGACCCCAACGGTCTCCAGCGCTGCATCCACGCATGGTGTGGATCGACGGTTGCCGGCCAGCGGCCGGCACTACTCAGCTGCGCATGCCCACGCCACGGCGCAGCAGCCACAGCGCCAGCGCCGTCAGCACCACCACGAAGCCGATCATCAGGCCGTAGGCCACCGGCAGCGGTACGTCACTGCTGCCCAGCAGGCCATAGCGGAACGCGTTGACCATGTAGAAGATCGGGTTGGCGTGGGTGGCCGCCTCGGCCCAGCCCGGCAGCAGCTTCACCGAATAGAACACGCCGCCCAGGTAGGTCAGTGGGGTCAGGATGAAGGTCGGCACGATCGCCACGTCGTCGAACTTCTTCGCATACACCGCGTTGATGAAACCGGCCAGCGAGAAGATCGTCGCACCCAGGATCACCGTGGTCAGCATCACCAGCGGGTGCGGGATGCGCACCGGGGTGAAGAACATCGCGATGATCAGCACGATCACGCCCACCATCAGGCCGCGCAGCACGGCGCCGGCCACGTAGCCCCACAGGATCACCCAGTTCGGCATCGGGCTGACCAGCAGCTCTTCCACGTGGCGGCCGAACTTGGCACCGAAGAACGAGGAGCTGATGTTGCCGTAGCTGTTCTGGATCACGCTCATCATCACCAGGCCCGGCACGATGAACTGCATGTAGGTGTAGCCGCCCATGTCACCCACGCGCGACCCGATCAGGTTGCCGAAGATCAGGAAGTACAGGGTCATGGTGATCGCCGGCGGCACCAGGGTCTGGCCCCAGATGCGCATGATGCGGGCGACTTCGCGGCGCACGATGGTCATCAGCGCGACGCGGTTGCGCTGGCCGTCGGTCAGCTCGGTGGTGCTCATGCGGAGGTCTCCAGGTTGCCGGTGAGGCGCACGAACAGCTCCTCCAGGCGGTTGCTCTTGGTGCGCATCGAACGCACGCGGATGCCGGCCTCGTTCAGCGTGGCGAACACGCGGTTGAGGTCCATGGCGCGCGGCATGTCGATGTCCAGCGTGTGCGGATCCGGCGCGGTCAGGGTCGCGCCTTCGATCACCGGCAGCTGCGCCGGCAGCTCACCGTCGATGTCCAGCAGGAAGCCTTCCACGTCCAGCTTGGCCAGCAGGGCGCGCATCGGGCCCTGCTCGACGATCTGGCCGTGGTTGATGATCGCCAGGTGGCGGCACAGATACTCGGCCTCTTCCAGGTAGTGCGTGGTGAGGATGATCGTGGTGCCGGCGGCATTGATCTCCTTCAGCACGCGCCACATGTCGCGGCGGATCTCGATGTCCACGCCGGCGGTCGGCTCGTCCAGGATCAGCAGGCGCGGGCGGGTCATCATCGCGCGCGCGATCATCAGCCGGCGCTTCATGCCGCCGGACAGGGTGCGGCTCATCACCTGCGCCTTTTCCCACAGGTGTGCGCGCTTGAGTTCCTCTTCGGCGCGCTTTTCAGCTTCCTCGCGCGGCACGCCGTAGAAACCGGCGTAGTTCACCAGGATGTCGAAGGGCTTCTCGAACAGGTTGAAGTTGATTTCCTGCGGCACCAGGCCGATCAGGCGCATGGTGGCGCTGCGGTTGCGCACCAGGTCGCTGCCGAACACTTCCACCTGGCCCTCGCTGAGGTTGACCAGGGAGCTGATGATGCCGATCAGGGTCGACTTGCCGGCGCCGTTGGGGCCCAGCAGGGCGAAGAAGTCGCCCGGGGCCACTTCCAGGGAAACGCCCTTCAGGGCCTGGGTGCCGTTGTCGTAGGTCTTGCGCAGGTCGCGCACGCGCAGGGCGGGCGCCGTATCGTTCTGGGATGCCAAGCTCGAAGCCTTCGCGCCCATGGGCTGGCGCTGGAGAGGGGGCGGGGAGGGGCTATTATAGAAGACCCCGAGGGCTTGCCCCGGCTACACACTGTCCCGAAAAGTCGTGCCTGTTCAATTCCCCCTCAAGCTGGTCGGCCGCCGCATGCTGGCCCCGACCGTCGGCCACTACCAGTTCGTGCGTGACGATGGACAGCCGCTGGATTTCCAGCCGGGCCAGTTCATCCAGGTCCATTTCAGCTACGCCGACGGCACCGAAACCAAGCGCAGCTACTCGCTGGCGACCATCCACGACCACGCGCTGGGCCCGGGCGAGGCGGTGGATATCGCGGTCAGTTTCGTGCCCGGCGGTGCCGCCACGGCGCTGTTCGAGGCGCTGGAGCACGGCGGCCAGGTCAGCGCGTCCGGCCCTTATGGCCGTTTCTGCCTGAACCCCGGCGACCACAATGCCCGCTACCTGCTGATCGCCACCGGTACCGGCGTCACGCCGTACCGCTCGATGCTGCCACTGCTGGAAACGGCCATGGCCGAGCGTGGCGTGCAGATCGTGCTGTTGCAGGGTGCGCGCAGCCCGGGCGAGCTGCTGTACAGCGAAGATTTCTACAGCTTCGCCGAAAAGCACCCGAACTTCCGTTATGTGCCGTGCCTGTCGCGCGAACTGCCGGCCGATCCGCACCCGGATGTGCAGCATGGCTACGTGCAGCAGGCCCTGGCCGGTTTCTCGCCGGACCCGGCCACCGACATCGCCTACCTGTGCGGCAACCCGGACATGGTCGATGCCTGCGCCGAGCTGCTCAAGGCGGCTGGCCTGGGCAACCCGCAGATCCGCCGCGAGAAGTACGTCAGCAGCAAGTAAGCCAGGGTAGTGCCGGCCGCTGGCCGGCAACCCCATGAAGCCTGGAAATACCCACCGGAGGCGGCGTCATGCCGCCCCCGGTGCCCTGCCTCAGTACGCGATCCAGGCATCCCGCCAGGCGAATCCGGTGCCCGGGCGATAGGCATCGGCATTGATGTTGCACCAGGCGCCTTCCGGGAACGGGCGGCAGGCGTACAGCTTGCCATCGGTGCCCTTCACTACGGTCTCGCCAGGCTTGTAGCTGCCGATACCGGCCGGGTACACGAAATCGTAGTCGCCGCCCGGCGGATCGACCGGGCCCGGCCCCGGAATCCGGGTTTCCAGTTCGAAGCGGTTGCCCGGCTTGAGATAGACGCGGTTCTCGGTCGCCGACGCCACCGGCGTGATGACGCCGTTCCTCATGACGCCCACCCGGGCATGCTCGGCGCTGCCGTTGACCTTGCGCGCCAGCGCCAGCGGCCACTGGTCTGGAGAGGTCTGGCCGGCGGCCAGGGTGATTTCCGGACGTTCCAGATCGTTGCCGTTGGCGTTGAACACGCGCAGGGTCACCGTAGTGCCTGCTTCCAATGCCCCGCGCGCGGTGACCGCGCCGGCATCCTGCCATTGCGGCGGCGGGGTGACGCCATCACCGCCTTCGAAACGCACGTCCGTGCAGGTGTAGAAGGCCTCATCCGAATCCGAGCGCTGCCAGGTGTTGTAGATGATGTGCTGGCCGCTGCGCTTGGGCAGCGGGCAATCCAGCTTGTAGACACCGCCCTCGGACAGCGGCACGTTGCCCAGCGTGCAGAACGCTTCCAGGTCCGACCAGCGCAGGCCGTCGCTGGCCTTCCAGCCGTCACGGGTGACGTAGAACTTCCACTCGCGGGTGGCGTGCGGTGCCGGTGCCAGGAATTCAAAGGTGTACCGGCCGCGTGCATCGGCGCGGATCGGTGAGGTCGGCCAGTCGCTGCGGTTCAGGTCGAGGCCGCGGAACTTGCTGTTGCCGCCGCTGCACAACTGGCCGTCCGGCACCACGGCCTGATGGTTGCCATTGGCATGGGCCTGGTTGATGCCATTCCAGTCATAGAACGGCTGCGCGCCACCAATGGCCTTGGCCGCAGCGCAGGCCGGGTTGGTCGGGTTTTCCGGGTTGCCCTCGTAGCACTGCTTCACGCGGCTGAGGGGCTTGGACATGGTGCCGTGGGCGAAGGCGCTGCCGGACAGGGCCAGGCCAGCGATGGCGGACAGCGCGAGCGCGGCCCGATGGGACAGTTGCATGGAGATCTCCTCTGGAAGGGGGGGCTGCCGGGAGGAGTCTTCACATGCGAACTGACGATCACCATAGGAACTGTACGAAATTCGCGGCCGCGACTTTGCTTCTGCGCAGCCGTACCCACTTCCTGCAGGGGAGAGGCGATGCAGTGGCACCGCCTCTCGACCGTACGATCAGTACGCGATCCACGCATCCCGCCAGGCTGCACCCACGCCCGGCCGGTACGCTTCGGCATTGACGTTGCACCAGGCACCTTCCGGGAACGGGCGGCAGGCATACAGCTTGCCGTCACTGCCCTTCACCACGGTCTGGCCCGGCACGTAGCTGCCGATACCGGCCGGGTACACATGATCGAAATCACCACCCGGCAACGGCGTGCCCGGGTCCGGCACCTTCGTGTCGAGCTGGAAGCGGTTGCCATCCTTCAGGTACACGCGGTTGGCGGTGGCCGACGCCGTCGGCGTGATCACGCCGTTGCTGAGCACGCCCAGGCGCGCATGCTGTGCATCGGCATTGACCTTGCGTGCCAGCACCATTGGCCACTGTGCCGCGGCGGTCTGGCCGTTGGCCAGGGTGGCCTCCACGCGCTCGACATCGTTGCCGTTGGCGTTGAACACGCGCAGCGCCAGCGTGGTGCCGACCGGCAGGTCACCGCGGGCAGTGACCGGGCCGGCATCCTGCCACTGCGGTGCCGGCGTGGTGCCGCCGCCCTGGAAGCGCACGTCCATGCAGGTGTAGAACGCTTCGGTCGAATCCGAGCGCTGCCAGGTGTTGTAGATCACGTGCTGGCCGCTGCGCTGCGGCAGCGTGCACTGCAGCTTGTAGGTGCCATCGGCCGACAGCGGTGTATTGCCCAGCGTGCAGAATTCCTGCAGGTCGGCCCAGCGCAACGGGCTGCCCGGCTGCCAGCCTTCGCGGGTGACGAAGAAGCGCCAGTCGCGCGTGGCATGCGGCGCGGTGGCCTTGAACACGAAAGTGAACCTGCCATTCGCATCGGGCTGGATCGGCGTGGTCTGCCAGTCGCTGCGGTCCACGTCCAGGCCGCGGAAGGTCGGGTTGTTGCCGCTGCACAGCTTGCCATCGGGCACCACCGCCTGATGGTTGCCATTGGCGTTGGCCTGGTTGATGCCGTTCCAGTCGTAGAACGCCTGCGAGCCGCCGATCGCCTTGGCGGCGGCACAGGCCGGATTGGTCGGGTTCTCGGGATTGCCCTGGAAGCAGGCATAGACGCGGCTGACCGGCGTGGTCATGGTGCCGTGGGCGGCCGCAGTGCCGGCCAGGCTCAGGCCTGCGCCGGCGAACGCGGTGGCCAGCAGCAACGGTGTGGATCGGAATGACATGGCGCATCCTTGTGGTCGTCGAAAGGGAGCGGTGACCGCAGGCGTTGCGCTGCGCAGCGGACTTGCGGCGGCACCACAGCGAGTATCGAGTCGTGGTGCGGGCGGCGGAACCATGGAAGTGCCGATCCGTGACTGTGCATGTGAAGCCCTTCCCGCAGGCTTCACGTGGTGCTGAACGGATGCGCCAGTGGTCACGTGATCGGCGTGCCGCCGATCACGTCGTGGAGGTGGCGCTACGTGGCGTTGATGCCAACCCGATCTGCCTGGCATGAGAAACAGCCGTGTGCCGCGTTGTGCAGCTGGACAAAGGCCACCGCTGGATCGGCGAAGATCGTGTCCAGCTGCGTGGCGACCTCGGTGCCGGCGCAGACCTGCGCACTGCGCATCAACGCTGCGCGGTCGTAGGCGCGCAGCGAGATCATGCGGCGCTGCACATAAGGTGGCACCTCCCCGGCGGGCAGTACGCAACGGGTCACGCCGCGCTGCACGAAGATCGGGCCGGAGGCGCGATAGGGCGAGTGCAACGGCAGGTGCACATGGGACAGCAGGAGCAGTTCGCTGCCGCAGGGAGGATCGCTCAGGCTGATCCGGCAGGGGTGGCCTCCCGAATCGCCCGCCCAGCGACGCTGGATTCCCAGTGCAGCGAGCACGCTGTCACTCATCTCGAACAGGGGCAGGAAGGGGCGGTGGTCGATGCCACCGAGGTACCACGCGTGCATGGGCGTCTCCTTGGGCTTTCGCCGATTCTGCGCATGCGCCGGTGGTCCTGCTCGCCGTTTTCAGACCCGGCATCACCCTTGAGCCGAAGAGCGCCGCAGGAATCGCACTGCAAGGCGCTAAGATGCGCGCGCCGCCCCGGCCGACGAGCGCTGCATGTCCCTGGATTTCCGCACCATCACCGTGCTTGGCTTCCTGCTCTGCATCGGCATTGCCGTGGGGTTCTCGCTGCTGCTGGTCGTGCTGCGCGGGCAACCCGTGCTGCGCCAGTGGACCGCCAGCCTGTGGCTGCTGACCCTGGGCGTGACCCTGCTGGCGCTGCGTCCCTATCTGCCACTGGTGCCGGCCGTGCTGGCCGGCAATGCAGCGATGGCCGGGTGCGCGCTGATGATGCTGCGCGGCGTGGCGCTGCACCTGGAGCAGCCGTTGCCTCTGTGGCGGCCGTTGTTGATGGCGGCCGCGTTCATGGCCTGCATCTTTGCCTTCCTGGTGCTGTGGCCGAGCCTGGGCGTGCGCCTGCAGGTGTTCAGCGTGTTCGCGCTGGTTGTCGATGGCTGGATCGCATGGCTGCTGCTGCGCCATGCCCCGGCCCAGCAACGCACCAGTTGCCGTTTGGCCGCGGCGGTGTTCCTGGCCGAAGCCACGCTGTATGCCGTGCGTTTGTTCCTGCCGGTGGCCCCGGATGCCGGCGAGGACATCATGCGTACCGGTTCGCCGATGTTCGCCACCTACATCGCCGGAGTGATGCTGGAACTGGCGCGCTGCTTCGCGATGGTGCTGCTGCTGGTCGAGCGGATGCTGGTCGATCTGCGGCACGCGGCGCGCACCGACGGCCTGACCGGCCTGCTCAACCGCAGTGCCGTGCTGGCCGATGGCCAGGCGCGTCTGCAGCGCCTGCGTCGACAAGGGCGGCCGCTGGCGCTGCTGCTGGTGGATGTCGATCACTTCAAGCAGATCAATGACCGCTGGGGCCATCTGGCAGGCGACCAGGTACTGCGCCATTTCGCAGCGTTGCTGCAGCGCTGTGCCCCGGGCCACGACGCCCTGCTGGGCCGTTACGGCGGTGAGGAGTTCGTGCTGGTGATGGCCGGCAGCACGCAGGACGACGCAATGGCAGGGGCCGCAGCGATCCGCGCCGCTCTGCAGCGGTGCCCGGCGCGCCTGGCCACCGGACCGGTGACGGTCACCGCCAGCATCGGTCTGGCGATGGACGAAGGCCAAGGCGACCTGTCCACGCTGCTGGCGGCGGCCGATGCGGCGCTGTACCGGGCCAAGGCCGAGGGCCGCGATCGCCTGGCCTGCGCCGTCCCGCCCGGAAATCCGCCTCTGCCCATCGCCGCCGACGCGCTGCCCGTGTAAGTTGGGTCACATCTTCCACGGCAGCCCGTCGTGGTCGGCAGGAACGTCCTCCAGGGGAAACACGCACGATGCAAAGACACCACCTCGCGCTGGCCGGAATGCTGGCCAGCCTGATGCTTGCCGGTTGCAGCCAACCGCCGTCCGCCGACGCGAAGGGCAGCACCGACGCGCCCAGCCGCCGCTTCGGCACGATCGGCTTCCAGCCCTGCACCTTGTCCACCGTCGGCGCCAGCGCCAACGTGGAAGCGCAGTGCGCCACCCTGCAGGTGCCGGAGGATCGCGCCCATCCCGAAGGCCGCAGCATCGGCCTGCGCATCGCCTGGCTGGAGTCGGGCGACGGCAGCAGCAGCCAGCCCGATCCGGTGTTCTTCCTGGCCGGCGGCCCCGGCCAGGCCGCCAGCGAGGTGGCCGTCGTTGTCGATACCGCCCTGCGCCAGGTACGCAAGCAGCGCGACGTGTTCCTGATCGACCAGCGCGGCACCGGCGGCTCCAACCCGCTCAGCTGCCTGGGCGCCGACGGCAAGGAACTGCAGCTGGACGAAGACGCCGCGCCCACCGAAGCGGTGATGCGCGACTTCGCCACGCAGTGCCTGGCGTCGCTGGAAGGCCGTGCCGATCCGCGCTTCTACACCACCACCGAAGCCATTGCCGATCTGGACGCCGTGCGCCAGGCGCTGGGTGCCGAGAAGCTCAATCTGGTAGGGGGCTCCTATGGCACCCGCGTGGCCCAGCGCTATGCCATGGCCTACCCGCAGCACACCCGCAGCATCGTGATCGATGGCGTGGTGCCCAACGATCTGGTGGTGGGTGGCGAGTTCGCCAGGACCTTCGACAACGCCATCACCCTGCAGTCGGCGCAGTGCCGCAAGGACGCCGCCTGCAGCAAGCGCTTCCCGGTGGATACCCGTGAACAGCTGCGCAGCGTGGCCGACACCCTGCGCCGCACGCCGGTGACGGTCGATTACCGCGACCCCGGTACGAACGCGCCGCGCCAGGACGTGCTTTCGCCGGACAGCGTGGTTGGCCTGGCGTTCGCCTTCTCCTACGTGCCCGAGTACTCCTCGCTGCTGCCGCTGGTGCTGGATGAAGCCGCACAGGGCCGCTACGCCCCGCTGGCCTCGCTGGTGCGTGGCGCCACCCGCAGCATGGATTTCCAGATCAACCGCGGCATGCAGTGGTCGGTGATCTGCAGCGAAGACGCGCCGCGCTTCCAGGCCCCGCCTGAAAGCGATGACGCGCTGTTCGGTGCCGAAGCAGCGCGCGCGTTCTTCGCCGCCTGCCCGGTGTGGCCCCACCAGCCGGCGCCGGCCGCCAGCACCGCAGCGCTGAAGGGCGATCTGCCCGTGTTGCTGCTGTCCGGTGAACTGGACCCGGTCACCCCGCCGCGCTACGCCGAGCAGGTGCTCAAGGGCCTGCCCAACGGCCGAGCGCTGGTTGCCCGCGGGCAGGGTCACGGCACGCTCAACGCCGGCTGCATGCCGCGCCTGCTCGGCCAGTTCATCGACACCACCAATGCCAAGGCGATCGATGCCAGCTGCCTGGATACGCTGAGCTACGTGCCGGCGTTCACTTCGTTCAACGGATGGGCCCCATGATCGTCGCCGACAACCTGCACAAGGCCTTCGATACCCGCACCGGCCGTATCCAGGCGGTGGCCAACGTCGGCTTCCGCGCCGCCGATGGCCAGATCACCGGCCTGCTGGGCCCCAACGGTGCCGGCAAGACCACCACCATGCGCATGCTGTACACGCTGATGACGCCCGACCAGGGCAGCATCAGCGTCGATGGCATCGATGCAGCGCGCAACCCGGTGGAGGTACGCCGCCACCTGGGGGTGCTGCCCGATGCGCGTGGCGTGTACAAGCGCCTGACCGCGCGCGAGAACATCGCCTACTTCGGCGAACTGCATGGCCTCTCGGCCCAGCACATCCGCGAACGCATCGAGGTGCTGTCGCATGCACTGGACATGGGCGACATCCTTGATCGCCAGACCGATGGCTTCTCGCAGGGCCAGCGCACCAAGACCGCCATCGCCCGTGCGCTGGTGCACGACCCGCGCAATGTCATCCTCGACGAACCCACCAACGGCCTGGACGTGATGACCACCCGCGCGCTGCGCCGGTTCCTGCTGGGGCTGCGCGAAGAAGGCCGCTGCGTGATCCTGTCCAGCCACATCATGCAGGAGGTGGGGGCGCTGTGCGACCACATCGTGATCATTGCCAAGGGCACGGTGATGGCCGCCGGCAGCGCCGATGAACTGCGCACGCAGTCCGGTGAAACCAATCTGGAGGATGCGTTCGTGAAACTGATCGGCAGCGAAGAGGGCCTGCACGCATGAGCATGATGTCGACCCTGATGACGGTGATGCGCAAGGAGCTGCGTGACCTCTCGCGCGACCGCCGCACGCTGGCGCTGACCCTGCTTTTCGGTCCGCTGCTGTACCCGCTGCTGATCCTGGGCATGGGCAAGCTGTCCGAAAGCCGCGTGCGCACGCAGATCGAGCAGCCGCTGCAGATTCCCACCATCGGCGCCGAGCACGCGCCGAACCTGGTGCGCTTCCTGGCGGCCCAGGGCCTGAATGCCGCTGCTGCACCGAAGGACCTGGCCGAGGCCATCCGCTCGCAGGACATCGACGTGGCGCTGCGCATCAGCCCGGACTTCGGCAAGGACTGGGCCGATGGCAAGCCGGCGCTGGTGGAGGTGATCCGCGACAGCACGCGGCGTGCCGCCGAGGTGCCCACTGCGCGCCTGCAGGCGGCGTTGGCCACCTACAACGGGCAGGTGGGAGCGCTGCGGCTGATGGCGCGTGGCATCGACGCCCAGGTTGCACGGCCGCTGGACGTGGCCAGCCAGGACATGGCCAGTGCCGAAGCCAAGCGTGGCCTGATGCTGTCGGCGTTGCTGCCGATCCTGCTGACCCTCACCTCGTTCCTCGGCGGCGCCTACCTGGTGATGGACACCACCGCCGGCGAGCGTGAGCGGCAGTCGCTTGAGCCGCTGCTGGCCACGCCGGGATCGCGCAGCGCCATTGTCAGCGGCAAGATCGCCGCCGCCTGCATGGTCGGCTTTGCCTCGCTGCTGTTGACCCTGGCCGCGTTCAAGGTGAGCGCGCAGATTGCACCGGGCAACATCGGCCGCCAGCTCAACATGAACATCGTCGCCATGGTGCAGATGCTGCTGGTGATGTTGCCGATGCTGCTGATCGGCACCTCGCTGCTGACTTTCCTGGCCGCAGCGGCCAAGAGCATGAAGGAAGCGCAGAGCCACATGACCTGGCTGATGCTGCTGCCGATGCTGCCGGGCTATGCGCTGATTGCCTACCCGGTGAAGAGCCAGCTGTGGCAGTACGCAGTGCCGTTCCTGTCGCAGAACCAGATGCTGCTGAAGGTGATCCGCCACGAGACCATCACCCCCTCGGTGTGGGCGATCTACCTCGGCGCCAGCCTCGGCCTGGCAGCCGTGCTGTGGTTCGCCGCCGTGCGCCGTTACCACAACGAGCGCCTGGCCATCTCCGGCTAAGTGCGGATGGTAGCGCCGGGCCATGCCCGGCGGATCTGGAACGAGGCCCGGTCATTCCGGGCCTCGTTGATTTCAGGTCGCAAGTGCAGACAGCCGGAACGTTGGACACCTCACCCATCCCCATACCGCGCAGGCGTCACGCCCATCTCGCGTTTGAACACGGCGATGAACGCACTGGGCGTGTCGTAGCCCATCGACAGCGCAACACCGATCACCGGCTCGCCCGCCAGCAGGCGTGGCAGCGCCAGCAGCACGCGCAGTCGTTGCCGCCATTGGCCCAGCGTCATGCCGGTTTCGGCCAGCCAGTGGCGGGCGAGGCTGCGGCTGGACAGACCGCTGCTGGCGGCCCAGTCGTCGATGCTGCGGTTGTCGTGCGGGGTGCGTGCCAGTGCGGCGGCGATCCGGCGCAGGCGTCGGTCGCGTGGCTGCGGCAGGGCAAGCGGTAGCGGCGTGCTGGCGGCGATCTCATCGGCGATCACGCCGGCCAGGCGCTCCTGCGCAGCATCCAGCACCCGATGGGGCCATCGCAGTGCACGGGCCGTCGCGGCCTGCAGCAGCGTACTGGGCTGGAAAATACGCGGTGTCGCTGGCAGTTCCACGCAGGCCGCGGCGCTGAAGTACAGGCTCCAGCCATCGAAATCCTCTGCCTCCACCAGTGCGTGGGGCAGCGAGGGCGGTATCCATGCAACGTGCCCGGCCGGAAGCAGCCACTGCAGATCCCCGGCCTCGATGCGCAGCATGCCGTGGTGGACACCCAGCAGCTGGCCGCGCACATGCCGGTGGCGTGCTGTGCGGCGTCGTCCGGTTGCGCGCAGTTGCGACGACAGCACCGCGGGACCACCGCCGGCGTCCGCCAGGGTGGGATCGATCAACGCGATGGATGTCTGATCTGCCATATCAGTTGGCAGTTATACGGCAGATGCGCCGGTTGCCGGGCGCCACACTGGCTTCCGATCCCAACGGAGTCTCATCCATGCAGCCACACGACATCCTCCCCGACCATCAGAACGACGTGCACGTGAACGGCGTGACCGTGCGCAAGGGCAGCGTGGGTGCTTTCCTGGCCAGCGTTCGTGACTGGCAGGATCCGTCCAGCGATCCCGCCTTCCGCGCCACTGCCGAAGCCGACCTGCGTGCGTTGCTGCCGGGCCTGCATGCGCTGGGCCTGTTCCGGGTGCTGGTCGCGCGCGATCCTGCCCTGCAGCGCCTGATTGATGGCGCGGCCTGAAACGGACAAGGCCCGGACATGCCGGGCCTTGATCCATTGTCGCCGGGCGTGGCCCGGCGCTACCTCGACGTGCCTCAGTTGTTGCCCGGCGCGAACACCAGCGTACGGCGGGTGGTCACCGGCGCGCTGACGGGCTCGAAGCGCCAGCGCTTCACGGCGTTCAGGGCTTCACGATCGAACACGCGTCCCGGCGTCGCGCGCAGCACGCGAGCGTTCACCACCGAGCCGTCGGTGCCGACGGTGATCTCCACCAGCACTTCGCCGGAGGTTCCCGAGCGCAGGGCTTCGCCCGGATAGCGCGGCGCCGGTGTACTGACCGGGCGCAGGGTGGGCGCTGCGGGTGCGGCGGCCTGGCGTGCGGCGCTGGCCTGCTGGGCGGCCGCCTGCTGCTGCTTCTGCTCGGCCTCACGACGGGCGGCGGCCTGCCGTTCGGCTTCCTGGCGCTCGTTGTCGCGGCGCGCGGCATCCTGCTGCGCGGCAATCTGCTTGGCGGCGTCGGCTTCCTTGGCGCGCTGCTCGGTCAGGCGCTGCTGCTCGGTCTGCTGCTTGCTGCGGTCCTCGGCGTCCTTCTTGGCCTTCTCGGCTTCCGCTTCGGTGCGCTTGGCGGCGTTCTGCACGCCCTTGGCCAGGCCGTCCTTCAGGCGCGGCAGGGCCGGCGCGGAGGCATCCACCTTCTCGATCAGAGCCACCAGGCGCTGCGCTTCGGCGTAGTCCTCGCGGCCCAGGTGCTGCTCGGCTGCGATCAGGGTGTAGGGCAGCAGGTCGGTCAGCGCGCTCTTCACCGAGGCGTCGTCCGGGGTCTTGTCACGCAGGGCGAGGTAGTACTCGATGGCGTTGTCGCCGGCCGGTGCGTACATGCGGTTCTCGCGCAGCGCCTGGCTGGCCGACTCGCGCAGCTGCTCGGTGCCCATCGATTGCACCTTGGCAGCGACCACCGGTGCGGCGGGTGCAGCAGCGGCAGGCGCCGTGGCGGCAGCGGGCGCTGCGGATTCTTCCTTGCCCGAGCAGGCGGCCAGTGCCAGTGCCAGGGCAACCGGCAGCCACCGGCGCGCGGCGGTGATCGTTGAGACGTGCGACATCCTGCTCCCCTCTAGAAGACGACGTGACGTAAATCATTGATATGCATGGCCGGGACCTGCGGTCCGGGCGCGGCAGGGTGACGTTTCCCGACGCCACCGCCGGCAACGGCGAGGGTGCAATCTAGCATCCCGGCCACCGCCGCGTACAAGGGGCAGTGGCCGGGACGGGGCAGCGGCGAAGGACCGCTGCCGGTTGCCGCATCAGTGGTCGTGCGACTTGCTGTGGCTGTTGGACATCAGCTTGTCGGTCCAGGCGATGCCGATCGCCGACAGGATGAACACGCAGTGGATGATGGTCTGCCACAGCACGCCTTCCTGGGTCAGCATCGAGCAGCGGGCGACACCGATGTTGGCAGCGGCCACGCTCATCTGCTCCGGCGTGCACAGCGGGATGCCGCCCAGCGCACCACTGGCGATGAAGGTCTTCAACAGGTGGATCGAGGAGATGCCGATGATCGCCATCGCCAGCTTCACCTTCAGCACGCTGGCGTTGACGTGGCTCAGCCATTCCGGCTGGTCCGGGTGGCCTTCCAGGCGCAGGCGCGAGACGAAGGTCTCGTAGCCACCGACGATCACCATCACCAGCAGGTTGGAGATCATCACCACATCGATCAGGCCCAGCACGATCAGCATGATCTGCTGCTCACCCATCGACACCGAATGCGAGATCAGGTGCCACAGTTCCTTGCCGAACAGGAAGACGTAGACGCACTGCGCCACGATCAGGCCCAGGTACAGCGGCAGTTGCAGCCAGCGCGAGGCGAAGATCAGCGTGGACAACGGGGAGAGCGGCGGGCGGTTTGCACTCATGCGGGGGATGCTGCGTTTCGGGGGAGAGGCGAGGTTACCGGCCCGCCATGACGGTGCCAACCCAACTCACGCACTAGACTTCAGGTTCCTTTCCGCACCCCGAGCCGCCGCCATGATCGACCTGTATTACTGGCCCACCCCGAACGGCCACAAAGTGACCCTGCTGCTGGAAGAAGCCGGCCTGGAGTATCGCATCCACCCGGTCAACATCGGCTCGGGCGACCAGTTCAAGCCGGAATTCCTCGCGATCTCGCCGAACAACAAGATGCCGGCCATCGTCGACCATGCCCCGGCCGATGGCGGTGCTCCCCAGAGTGTGTTCGAGTCCGGCGCGATCCTGCTGTACCTGGCCGAGAAGACCGGCCGCTTCCTGCCCAGCGACCCCCGCGGCCGCGTCACCACCCTGGAGTGGCTGTTCTGGCAGATGGCCGGCCTGGGCCCGATGAGTGGCCAGATGGGCCACTTCAACGTGTACGCGCCGGAAAAGATCCCGTATGCCATCGAGCGATACGACAACGAAGTGCGCCGCCTGCACGGAGTGATGGACAAGCGCCTGGCCCAGCACGCGTTCCTGGCCGGCGACGAGTACACCATCGCTGACATGGCCAGCTACCCGTGGATCGGCGCCTACGACAAGCTGCCGGTGGATTTCACCGCGTTCCCGAACCTCAAGCGCTGGCATGAAGCCATTGCCGCACGCCCGGCTACCCAGCGTGCCTATGCCCTGCGCCAGCAGGTCAATCCGAACGCCGGCAAGCCGCTCAGCGATGAGGAGCGCAAGCACCTGTTCGGCCAGCGCTGACCCAGTATGGTGGGTGCCGACCGTTGGTCGGCACTCGTCAGCACTCCTTATGGGCGGAAGGTCATGCTGCCTTCCTGCACAGGCTTGGTTAGGATGGGGGACGACCGCTCCGCGTCCATCGCGGGGGCGGACCTGCCGTTTGCCGGGATCCTCCATGCGCCACCTGTTCGCTTCGCTCGCCCTCATGCTCGCCACCACAACCGCCGCCCACGCTGAAAAGCTGACCCTGGAAGCCATCACCGGCCCGTTGCCGCTGTCCGGCCCGACCCTGATGAAGCCCAAGGTGGCGCCGGACGGTTCGCAGGTCAGCTTCCTGCGTGGCAAGGACAGCGACCGCAACCAGCTGGACCTGTGGACCTACGACATCGGCAGTGGCCAGACCCGGCTGCTGGTCGATTCCAAGGTGGTGCTGCCCGGCACCGAGACCCTCAGTGATGAGGAAAAGGCGCGCCGCGAGCGCCAGCGCATCGCCGCGATGACCGGCATCGTCGATTACCAGTGGTCGCCGGACGCGCAGCGCCTGCTGTTCCCGCTGGGCGGCGAGCTGTACCTGTACGACCTCAAGCAGCAGGGTCAGGCGGCAGTGCGCCAGCTGACCCACGGTGAAGGTTTCGCCACCGATGCCAAGCTGTCGCCCAAGGGCGGCTTCGTCAGCTTCATCCGCGGCCGCAACCTGTGGGTGATCGACCTGGCCAGCGGCAAGCAGCTGCAGCTGACCCGCGACGGCAGCACCACCATCGGCAATGGCGTGGCCGAGTTCGTCGCCGACGAGGAAATGGACCGCCACACCGGTTACTGGTGGGCGCCGGATGATTCGGCGATCGCCTTTGCCCGCATCGACGAATCGCCGGTACCGGTGCAGAAGCGCTACGAGGTCTATGCCGACCGCACTGACGTGATCGAGCAGCGTTACCCGGCCGCCGGCGACGCCAACGTGCGCGTGCAGCTGGGCGTGATCGCACCGGCTGCCGATGCGCAGCCGCGCTGGGTCGATCTTGGCAAGGAACAGGACATCTACCTGGCCCGCGTGGACTGGCGCGATGCGCAGCACCTGAGTTTCCAGCGCCAGTCGCGTGACCAGAAGCAGCTGGACCTGGTGGAAGTGGCGCTCGACTCCAACCGCCAGCGCGTGCTCGCCCACGAAACCAGCCCGACCTGGGTGCCGTTGCACAACAGCCTGCGCTTCCTCGACGATGGCAGCGTGCTGTGGTCGTCCGAACGCACCGGTTTCCAGCACCTGTACCGCATCGACAGCAAGGGCAAGGCCACTGCACTGACCCACGGCAACTGGCCGGTGGACGAACTGCTGGCGGTCGATGAGAAGGCCGGCAAGGCCTACTTCCGCGCTGGCATCGAAACCTCGCGCGAAAGCCAGATCTACGCAGTGTCGCTGCAGGGCGGCGAGCCGCAGCGCCTGTCGAAGGCGCCGGGCATGCACAGCGCCAGCTTTGCGCGCAACGCCAGCGTCTACGTCGACAGCTGGTCCAACAGCAGCACGCCGCCGCAGATCGAACTGTTCCGCGCCAATGGCGAGAAGATCGCCACCCTGCTCGAGAACGATCTGGCCGATCCCAAGCATCCGTATGCGCGTTACCGCGATGCACAGCGCCCGATCGAGTTCGGCACGCTCACCGCTGCTGACGGCAGGACGCCGCTGAACTACAGCATCATCAAGCCGGCCGGCTTCGATCCGTCCAAGCGCTACCCGGTGGCGGTGTATGTCTACGGCGGCCCGGCCAGCCAGACCGTCACCGACAGCTGGCCCGGCCGCGGCGACCACCTGTTCAACCAATACCTGGCCCAGCAGGGCTACGTGGTGTTCTCGCTGGACAACCGCGGCACCCCGCGCCGTGGCCGGGATTTCGGCGGCGCGCTGTACGGCAAGCAGGGTACGGTGGAAGTGACCGACCAGCTGCGCGGCGTGGCCTGGCTGAAGCAGCAGCCGTGGGTGGATCCGGCGCGCATCGGCGTGCAGGGCTGGTCCAATGGCGGCTACATGACCCTGATGCTGCTGGCCAAGGCGTCCGACAGCTACGCCTGTGGCGTGGCCGGTGCACCGGTCACCGATTGGGGCCTGTACGACAGCCACTACACCGAGCGCTACATGGATCTGCCGGCACGCAACGAAGCCGGTTACCGCGAAGCACGCGTGCTGACCCATATCGATGGCCTGCGTTCGCCGCTGCTGCTGATCCACGGCATGGCTGACGACAACGTGCTGTTCACCAATTCGACCAGCCTGATGAGCGCGCTGCAGAAGCGTGCCCAGCCGTTCGAACTGATGACCTACCCGGGTGCCAAGCACGGCCTGTCCGGCGCCGATGCGCTGCATCGCTACCGTGTGGCCGAAGCCTTCCTGGGACGTTGCCTGAAACCCTGATCCAGCACGGGAAGGAGCCCGCCGATGACCTTGCCACCGCCGATTCCCGCCCATGACCCGGCATCTGCCGGTTGGTGGTGCCGCCACTGGCGCTGGGCCATGCCGTTGGTGGTGGTGCTGGTGCTGGGTGGGGCAGGGGGTGTGGTGACCTGGAGCGTGCTGCGCTGGAGCGAGGCGGCACGCGAGAGCCCGCCGATGCGCGAGGCATTGCGGCGCGCGGGTTGCAGTATCGAACTGGTGGGAGCGTTCGGTGAGCCGCTGAACATCGAGTCGATGCCGCTGGGCAGCATGCAGACTGCGATCAACGGCCAGCGTGATGTCGGCCTGACCGTGGCCCTGGAAGGACCGCACGCGCATGGGCGGTTATTCGTGCAGGGCACCCGTCGCGATGACGTGTGGGACTACCCGGTGATGTACGTGCTGGGCGAGGACAAGCAGACCTTCGACCTGACGGCGCTGGATGATGATGAGGCTGCACACGAATGCGAACTGCAGGCCTGCCGTGATCGCGGCGAATGCCCGCTGACCGCCGCGTTGTGACCTCCACGGGCAGGCGACTGCGGGACGTCGACCAGGTAGAGGCGACCGGGTAGAGTCGACTGTTAGTCGACTGCTCTTCGATCAGATAGCGAAACCCCGCGCCGCGCGCGATGGTCGACCGGGTAGAGTCGACTGTTAGTCGACTGCTCTTCGATCAGATAGCGAAAAACCCCGCGCCGCGCGCGATAGTCGACTGACAGTCGACTCTACGCCCGCCAGATTTCCGCGGAGCCCGGCCGCACAACCAGCCCGCCATGACTTCCCGCCGATTGTCGCCACCGCCGTGAGCGCGTAGGGTGCGGGCAACCCTGTCCTGGAGTGCACCATGAAGCCGATCGCGTTGGCCGTTGCCCTGGCGCTGAGCGCCGCACCGCTGCTGTCCGCACCGCCGGCGCTGGCGGCACCCGCCGCCAAGGCCGCTACCCCGGCCAGCCCGGCCTGGGTCGCCCGCAGCAATGCGCTGGCGCAGATCCTGCTGGATGCGCAGGGCCCGTTCCAGCCGGAGGAAACCGGCTTCTTCGGCGTGCCCGGCTATGACGACAAGGTGGCCGACCTCGGCCCGGACAACGGCAAGCGCTACCGCGCTGCCATGGCCAAGGCACGCGATGAACTGAAGGCAAAGCTGGCCGCCGAAAAGGATCCCAACGTCCGCCAGGACCTGGAGATCATGATCCACGCCGCCAACCAGAACATCGAAGGCAGCGAGCTCAACGAGAAGTACCTGCTGCCGTGGAGCGACGCACCGCAGACCGTGTTCAGCGGCCTCAACCTGCTGCTGTCCGACCAGGTGCCGGCCGAGCGCCGTGCCAAGGCGATCGATCGCCTCAAGGCCTATGCCGGCCTGCAGCCGGGCGGCACCGCCTTCACCACGCTGGCCCGCCAGCGCTACGAAGAGCGGCTGAAGGACAGCAGCCTGCTGCAGCCGACGAAGATCGAAGTGCAGCAGTCGCTGGACAACGTCGAGACCTACGTCACCGGCATCGAGTCGCTGCTGAAGAAGTACCAGATCGCCGGCGCCGACGAGGCGATGAAGACCCTGGCCGGGCAGATGAAGGACTACGCCGCCTGGACGCGCAGGGAGGTGCTGCCGAAGGCACGTGCCGACGCACGCCTGCCGGCGCCGCTGTACGCCTACCAGCTCAAGCAGGTAGGCATCGACATCGATCCGAAGCTGCTGATGCAGCGTGCGCAGCTGGAGTTCATGGAAACCCGCTCGGCCATGCAGCAGCTGGCACCGCTGGTGGTGAAGGACAAGGGCCTGAAGGTGGCTGATCCGAGCGACCCGGTGGCGGTGATCCGCGCGCTGAAGGCCGACAAGATCGCCGACGATCACCTGGAAGGCCACTACCGCAAGGTGATCGATGCGATCGATCCGCTGATCCGTGAACACGCCATCGTCGACGTACCCAAGCGCGCCATGCAGATGCGCCTGGGCTCGGCCGCCGAGAGCGCGGCCAGCCCGGCGCCGCACTTCCTGCCGGCGCCGCTGGTGAACAACACCGGGCAGCAGGGCACCTTCGTGCTGCCGCTGGGCAACCCGGCCGCGGGCCCGGGCGCGCAGTACGACGACTTCAACTTCGGTGCGGCGGCATGGACGCTGAGCGCGCATGAAGGCCGCCCGGGGCACGAGCTGCAGTTCACCGCAATGGTCGAGCGCGGCGTGTCGCTGGCGCGCACCATGTTCGCGTTCAATTCGGTGAACGTGGAAGGCTGGGCGCTGTATGCCGAAGCCGAGATGGTGCCGTACGAGCCGCTGGACGGGCAGATGATCGCCCTGCAGTTCCGCCTGCTGCGCGCCGCGCGCGCGATGCTCGACCCGATGCTCAACCTCGGCCTGACCGACCGTGCCAACGGCGAGCGCGTGCTGATGGAGCAGGTCGGCCTGTCCAAGGCGATGGCCACCCAGGAACTGGACCGCTACATGGTACGCATGCCGGGTCAGGCCGGCAGCTACTTCTACGGCTACACCCGCATCCTGGAACTGCGCATGCAGACCGAGCTGGCGCTGGGCGCGAAGTTCGACCGCCTGGCCTTCAACAACTTCCTGCTCGACCAGGGCCTGCTGCCGCCGGACCAGCTGGCTGATGCGGTGAACAAGGTGTTCGTGCCGAAGTACAAGCAGAAGTAAGCGGTAGCGCCGGGCCATGCCCGGCGAGCGCAGCGGAAAAGCCGCCGGGCATGGCCCGGCGCTACCAGCATTGGCGCGGTTGCGTCAGCGCTGCGGTTGCGGCGTGATCACCTGTGTCGGCAACCGCGCAGGGGGTGCCGGATTCGGCACCCAGATGGCGACGCCAGCGGCGCGCTTCTGGGTGGTCGGAATCCCGATGCCGACGCCGCCACCGACATGCGAGCCGAACGTGCCGGCGCCCACCGACATGCCTACCGGCGAACCACTGCTGCCCACGCCCATCAGCACCACGCCGTTGGCGCCGAGCGCGGCGGCCTCGCGCTTCAGGCGGGCCACGGCGGCATCGGTCTGGCCCTGGGTGCCGAAGCCGACGGCGGAAGCCGATTCCAGCTGGGCGATTTCCTGGGAGCCGGCCGGTGGCGTCGAATAGATCTGCACCAGCGCCGGATCGATCGGCGCGCGGGCGCGGCCCAGCATCACCTTGGAGGTGCTGGCACAGCCGGCGGCGGCCAGCAGCATGGCCGCCAACGCGGCCCAACGGATGTTCATGGCACTACCCCTGCAGGACTGGTTGCGATGATCGGCGGGCCACTCTGAATCGGCGCCAACACCCGGGCCGGGGCACGCACGACAGCACGCTAGCACGGGTCGGGTGACAGCCCCGCCAATGGCAGTAGGCGGCAGCAACGGGAACGACTATGGTGGGGCCAGGAACCAACTGCGGGAGAGCGGCATGGGTGTGATCAGTCTGTTGTGGGGCGTATTGGCGCTGTTGTGGATGATCCTGGCGTTGATTCCGCTGCTGGGCTGGGGCAACTGGTTCCTGATCCCGTTCGCTGCGGTCGGCGCGGTGATCGCAGCGCTGGGCATCCTGTTCACCCACCCGAGCAAGCGTGGCCGGGCCTGGGCCGGGCTGGTGCTGAACGGTATCGTGGTGGTGGTCGGCATCCTGCGCCTTGGCCTGGGCGGCGGCGTGATCTGAGCCCGGGCCCGGGTGCGACAGGGCGTCGCAGGCACACGGCCGATGGCCGGGCGGGGGCGTACAATGAATGGCTGCGCGAGCCCCCCGCGTGCCTGTGAATCCGCGCTCCGCGCGGCTGCCCCATGATCATCCGACCCCGTCCCCACGGCTGGCAACTGCTGTACATCCTGCGCGGCTCGATCGTCAAAGCGATCGCGCCGAAGGTGCTGGCCATCCTGGTCCTGTCCATCGCCGTGGCCGCGGTGGTCGAACTGGCGCCGCCCACCGGCATCGAACGCGTTTCGGTCACGCCGTTCACCCTGCTTGGCCTGGTGCTGTCGATCTTCCTCAGCTTCCGCAACAGCGCCTGCTACGACCGCTGGTGGGAAGGCCGCAAGCTGTGGGGCCAGCTGGTCTACGAATCGCGTTCGCTGGCGCGCCAGGTGAACCTGCTGCTGGCCGACGACGCGGGCCGTCGTCGTCGCGTCGCCTACCTCACCACTGCGTTCGCCCATGCGCTGGCGGCGCGACTGCGTGGCCGCATCGTCGCCCTGGCGGCACTGCCGTGGCTGGACAAGCGCCAGCGCGAACAGCTGGGCCAGCGCGAGAACGTGCCCGATGCACTGCTGGCGATGATCGCGGCCGAACTGGCGCAGGCGCTGCGCGCTGGCCAGCTCGACCCCATCCTCTATACCCAGCTTGAAGAACGCCTGCACGCGATGTCGTCGGTCCAGGCCGGCTGCGAGCGCATCCTCACCACGCCGTTGCCGTTCGCCTACACCCTGCTGCTGCACCGCTGCGCGTGGATGTTCTGCGTGCTGCTGCCGTTCGGCCTGGCCAGTTCGCTGGGCTGGGGCACGCCGGTGCTGTCGGCGGTGCTGGCCTATGCCTTCTTCGGCCTGGACCAGCTGGGCGAAGAAATGGAAGACCCGTTCGGCCTGGAGCCGAACGACCTGCCGCTGGACGCGCTGGTGCGCACGATCGAGATCGACCAGCTCGACGCGCTCGGCGAACGCCCGTTGCCCGAACCCCTGCTGCCGCAGGGCTACCTGTTGCAATAGCCACTCCTCGGAGCCTGCCATGTCCCACCCGCTGTACCGCCCGCGCCGCATGCGCCACGACGAGTTCTCGCGCCGCCTGATGCGCGAGAACACGCTGACCACCGACGACCTGATCTACCCGGTGTTCGTGCACGAACAGGCCGGCCGCACCGCGGTGCCGTCGATGCCGGGTGTGGAGCGGCTGTCGATCGAAGAGCTGCTGAAGGTGGCCGAAGAGGCGCTGGAGCTGGGCATTCCGGTGATCGACCTGTTCCCGGTGATCGACCCGTCGCTGAAGTCGCTGGACGCATCGGCGGCGTGGTCCGAAGACGGCCTGGCGCAGCGGGCGATCCGCGCACTGAAGTCGCGCTTCCCGGAGCTGGGGGTGATGACCGACGTAGCGCTGGACCCGTACACCACCCATGGCCAGGACGGCATCATCGATGACAAGGGCTATGTGCTGAACGACATCACCGTCGACGCGCTGGTCAAGCAGTCGGTGTCGCATGCCGAGGCCGGTGCGGACATCGTCTCGCCGTCGGACATGATGGACGGCCGCATCGGTGCGATCCGCCGCGCGCTGGATGCCGGCAACCACATCAACGTGCGCATCATGGCCTACTCGGCCAAGTACGCCTCGGCGTTCTACGGCCCGTTCCGTGATGCGGTGGGCAGCGCCGCCAGCCTCGGCAAGGCCGACAAGAAGACCTACCAGATGGATCCGGCCAACGGCGACGAGGCCCTGCGCGAGATCGCGCTGGACCTGGAAGAGGGCGCCGACATGGTGATGGTCAAGCCGGGCATGCCGTACCTGGACCTGGTGCGCCGGGTGAAGGAGACCTTCGGCGTGCCGACCTTCGCCTACCAGGTCAGTGGCGAGTACGCGATGATGAAGGCCGCCTTCGCCAATGGCTGGCTGGACGAGCGCGCCTGCGTGCTGGAGTCGCTGCTGGGTTTCAAGCGCGCCGGCGCCGATGGCGTGCTGACCTATTTCGCGCCGCAGGTGGCGCGATGGCTGCGCGAGCGCTGACAATAGCGCCTCGATAGACGGAGGAATACGCGATGGGACCCGAACTGGGATGGATGCAATGGCTGATCTGGGGCATCGGTACGCTGGTGTTCGGCGCCATCATCGTCGGTGTCTTCATCGCCGCCTGGCGGGCCGGCAAGCGCCCGCCGGAGCAGCTCTCCGCCGCCCGCCACGTGGCCCGTGAGCAGGCCCTGCCGGAGAGCGTGCAGGCCGAGCTGGCCGCGCTGAACCAGCGCAAGGACAATGGCCAGCTCAGCGAGATCGAGTACGAGCAGCAGCGCGCCAAGGTGTTGTCGCGCTGACGGGCAATGCCCGGGGTCGGATCCCTTTCCGCAGGAAAGGGCTCTGACCCCTTCGCGGGCGCCATCCACGCATGGCGTGGATCTACCGGTAGCGCCGTCAGCGTGCGCCCGGCACGCACCCCGCCACCGCAGCCACCTTCGGCACCGCCAACCGGTACACGTCCACGCCACCGGCACGCGGTGCCTTGGCCGCACTGCTGGCGACCAGCATCTCGCCCGGCTTGGCGTTGTCGATCACCGGTGCGCCGGTCCAGCCGCCGGCCTGGTTGAACGACAGCCCCAATGGCTGCAGGGCCACGCCACTCCATGCGCAGCCGCTGCTCCACACCTGCGCGGTCGCGCCGCTGCCACGGTTGAACACCACCGCGCCGTCGTTGCCCAGCCAGTCGCCGTCGGTCTCGTCGTCGGCGCTGTTCAAGGCGGTCAGTGCAGTGGCCGGGCCGCGCAGGCCCTGCGCATCCAGCGTTGCCACGAACAGGTCCCAGCCGGCGCCACGGCCCTGCTGGTGGGCGAACAGCAGTCGCGTGCCGTCCGCGCTCAGGGCCGGCCCGCGTTCTTCACGGTGACCATTGTCACCCGCCAGGGGCTGCGCCTTGCCCAGCCGGCCATCGGCTTCCACTGCGGCCCGGTAAAGCGCCAGCGCGCCCTCGCGGCCGGCCGCGAACAGCAGCCAGTGGCCATCACGGCTGAAGTAGGGATCGCGGGCCTCGCCGGCCACGCCCACCGGCAGCGCCTGCGCCTGCTGCCAGCGGCCATCGACCACGCGTGCCTCCCACAGGCCCCAGCCGGCTTCGCCGCGGCGCGCGAACACGATGCGCTGGCCGTCGGCGCTGATCGTGGCGCGGCCTTCGTCGGCACGGGTCGAGACCACGCCCATGCCTTCGATGCCGTACTCGTTCAACGCCATCGCCACGGGGGCAGAGAGTAGACTGGCGGCAAGCACCAGCAGGGGCGGGGTGATGCGCATCATCCGGGTCCGTGCACGAAAGAGCATCAGTCTAGCCAGCTTGAGGATTCCATGACCGACCGTTACGCCGTCTTCGGACACCCCGTTGCCCACTCGAAGTCGCCGCAGATCCACGCGACGTTCGGTCGCCAGGAAGGCATCGCGGTGGATTACCGCGCGATCGACCTGGCCCCGGATGCGTTCCTGGCCGGCCTGGAAGCCTTCGCCGCCGAGGGCGGTGTCGGCGCCAACGTCACCCTGCCGCACAAGGAAACCGCCTTCTCGGTGTGCACCACGCTGACCGCGCGCGCGCGCCGCGCCGGTTCGGTCAACACGCTGTTGCGCAAGGGCGACCGCTGGCACGGTGACACCACCGATGGCATCGGCCTGGTGCGTGACCTGACCGATCGCCATGGCCTGGACCTGCGGGGCCGCCGCATGCTGCTGATCGGCGCCGGTGGTTCGGCGCGCAGCGTCGCGCCGGCGCTGCTTGATGCCGGCATCACCGAGCTGGTGGTGGTCAACCGCACGCCGGAACGCGCCGATGAACTGATCGATGCGATGGGCGAGCCGGGCCGCGCGATCAGCCGCTACTGGGAAGACGTGCGCGACCTGGGCGACTTCGAACTGATCGTCAACGCCACCTCGGCCGGCCGCGACCGCGACGTCGAGTTCAAGCTGCCGCTGTCGCTGGTCAACTCGATGACCACTGCCGTCGACCTGAACTACGGCGAGGCGGCCATCGCCTTCCTGGCCTGGGCGCGCGCGGCGAACTGCCGCAATACCGTCGACGGCCTGGGCATGCTGGTCGAGCAGGCCGCCGAGAGCTTCCTGCAGTGGCACGGTGTGCGCCCGCAGACCGACGAGGTCTACCAGTCGCTGCGCCAGGGCTCGGCCGTGCTGGCCGGCGAGGACTGATCGATGGACAGCACAACCCTGCTGGTCACGGTGCTGAGCATGGTGGGTGTGCGCCTGCCGGTGCTGATCGCACTGTGCGTGGGCCTGGTCTGGGTGGTCGGCGCACCGCGCGATGCCACCCGCACCGGTGCCCTGGTCGGCCTGCTGCTGTTGCTGCTGGCCAGCCTCGGCGGCATGGCGGCGGGCATCCTGCCGATGTGGATGGTGCGCAGTGGTGATTTCAGCGCCATGTCGAGCCTGAGCGCCATCCTCGGCGTGCTGCATTTCGCGCTGGCGATGGTCGAGGCCATCGGCGTGGTGCTGGTGGTGTGGGCGCTGGTGCGCCTGCTGCGTACGCGTACGCTCCCGGCCGCCTGACCGGTCTCGCCGGGTCATGCCCGGCGCATCTGCCCCTGGGACGGTCCGGCCATCGGACCGTGACCGCCGCCAGGCGTCGTCGCTGGCCCGTTCAGGGTGCCAGCGGCGGTGAATGCGGCCGGCCGTGCGACAATGCCCGGCCTGATCCAGCTACGGTAATTCCCGGCGTGACCGAAACCGTCGCCGCTCCGCGCACGCTCGATGACTCCTTGAAGGACGCGATCCGCAAGGCGTACACGACGCTGCAGGCCAATACGCCCGGCTTCTCCACCCGCCGCTCGCAGAGCCAGATGATCGGTGTGGTGTCGCGTGCGCTGTCGAAAAGTGGCGGTGTCGGCGTGGTCGAGGCGCCCACCGGCGTCGGCAAGAGTCTGGGCTACCTAACCGCAGGCGTGCCGATCGCGCTGGCCAGCAAGAAGAAGCTGGTGATCAGCACTGGCACCGTGGCGCTGCAGTCGCAGCTGGTCGAGCGCGACATTCCCAACTTCCTCAAGGCCACCGGCCTGGAAGCGACCGTGGCGCTGGCCAAGGGCCGTACCCGCTACCTGTGCACGCGCAATGCCGCCGAGGCGCAGGGCGAGGGCTCGCAGGGCGGCATGTTCGAGGATGATGCGCCGCTGTTCGACCGGCCACTGGCGCCGATCGAGATGGACATCGCCAAGCGCCTGACCGATGCCTTCACCGGCGGCAGCTGGGATGGCGACATCGACAATGCGCCGGAGACGATCAGCCCCGGCCTGCGCAGCCGCATCACCACGCCGGCTTCGGGCTGCGCCGGGCGCCGTTGTGCGTATTCGGCGCAGTGCGCGGTGCTGCGTTCGCGCAACACCGTGCGCGATGCGCAGATCGTGGTCACCAACCATGCGCTGCTGCTGTCGGCACTGTCGATCGGCGACAGCGACAACGGCCAGCCGTTGATCGCGCCGCCGTCGGACATGCTGCTGGTGCTGGACGAAGGCCATCACATCGGCAACGTGGCGATCGACCAGGGCGCGGCCAGCCTGGCGCTGGATGAAATGGCCAAGCGCACCGGCCGCCTGCAGATCCTGATCGCCGGTGCCTACCGCGCGGTCGACAAGGATCGCCTTGGCAACCTGCTGCCGAACGAAGCGATCGAAGTGGCCAGCAACGTGGCCAAGCAGCTGCGTGCGTTCCGTGACCACATCGAGCGGGTGTGGATGCCGGCGCCGGCCGACGAAGAACCGATGTGGCGCGCCGCCAACGGCCGCCTGCCCGAGGCCTGGCGCGAGCCGATCGAAGCACTGGCCGACGATACCCGCAGTCTCTACAACTGGGCACATGCCGCTACAGCGCAGGTGGCCAAGGGCAAGCCGGACGATGCCGCGCGCGAGCGCCTGCAGCGCAACCTGGGCATGGCGCTGGAAATGATCGAGCAGCAGTACAACCTGTGGCAGGCCTGGCGTCGCGAAGACAAGGACGGTGCGCCGCCGATGGCGCGCTGGGTCACCGCCACCCGCGACGGCGACCTGGTGCTGCACGGCTCGCCGGTGTCGGCCGCGCACGTGCTGCGCAAGCTGCTGTGGGATGAAGTGGACTCGGTGGTGATGACCTCGGCGACGCTGACCGGCGGCGGCGATTTCCAGTCGCTGGCGATCGACAACGGCATCCCCGAGGAGGCCGAGATGGTCTCGCTGTCGTCGCCGTTCGACCTGCCCAACCAGGCCGAGCTGATCGTGCCCAAGTTCCCGGTCACCCCGGACGACCGTGAAGGCCACCCGCGCGAAGTGGCGCGCTATCTCGACACCGAACTGGACTGGGCCAAGGGCTCGATGGTGCTGTTCACCTCGCGCTGGAAGATGGAGAAGGTAGCCGGCCTGATGTCGGCTGCGCGCCGCAAGCAGGTGCTGGTGCAGGGCGAGATGTCCAAGACCCGCCTGATCGACGAACACCTGCGCCGCGTCGCGGCGGGCGAGGGCTCGGTGCTGTTCGGCCTGAACTCGTTCGGCGAAGGCCTCGACCTGCCGGGTGAGGCCTGCACCACGGTGGTGATCACCCAGGTGCCGTTCGCGGTGCCGACCGATCCGCAGACCGCCACGCTCAGCGAATGGTTCGAGGGGCGTGGGCTCAATGCGTTCAACCTGATCGCCATTCCGCATGCGCTGCGCACGCTGACCCAGTTCGCCGGCCGCCTGATCCGCACCTCCACCGACACCGGACGCGTGGTCATCCTCGATTCGCGGCTGCTGACCCGCCGCTACGGCAAGCGCATCATCGACGCGCTGCCGCCGTTCAAGCGCGTGATCGGCTGAGGCGCACGGGTAGCGCCGGGCCATGCCCGGCAGATACTAGGCTTCCGGGCAGGATTGGGAGGCAAGCGCGTAGGGTTGGTACATGCAGCGGATCAGTGAATCCACGATCTGCAGTCGCGGTGGCCATGCGGATCGCCGATCATCGCCCTGCTCATGCGCGCTGCCTGCGGGCATCGGGATTTGCGCGAGCCGCGCACGTGCCCGTTTCAGTGCCGGCAGATCATCATCGAGGAAGGCGATGGTGGCATCGACATAGTGATTCCATCCCTCCGGATCGGCACCGTGAGGCTTGTAGGTCAAGCGCATCAGGGCAATGGCAGGATCGCGCTGTCCTGCATCGGCGCGCATCGTTGCTTCATGCCACGCCAGCTCGGCATGCCCGGCCGCCTTCGCCTGCTGGCGATAGGCAGTGAACAAACCGGCGATCTCCAGCTGGCAGCCCGAGCGTTCGATCAGGGCATCCCAGCCCTCTCCCGGGCCATGGTCGAACGCCTCCGGCGACATCGCCAGCAGCCCGGCACGATTGTCGAACTGGCATTCGCCGGCGAGCGCCGGTGCGGCGATCACCAGCGATAGAAGCATCAGGCTGAAGCGCATCGTGACGTCCATGTACAGGGCTGCACATGATGCGCCCGGATGCCGGCCAGCGGCCGGCACTACCGTATGGCGGTCAATCGCCGAGCAGGGCGGCGTTGCGGACGGCGCCCTTGTCGGCGCTTGTGGCGAGCAGGGCGTAGGCTTTCAATGCACTGGTGACCTTGCGTGGGCGCGGCGCGCGCGGCTTCCAACCACGCGCATCGGCGTCGCTGCGGCGCTGTGCCAGCACGGCCTCGTCCAGCAGCAGATCGATGCGGCGGGCAGGGATGTCGATGCGGATGCGATCACCATCTTCCACCAGGCCGATGACACCGCCGCTGGCGGCTTCCGGCGAGACGTGACCGATCGACAGGCCCGAGGTGCCGCCGGAGAAACGGCCGTCGGTGAGCAGCGCGCACTGCTTGCCCAGCCCCTTCGACTTCAGGTAGCTGGTCGGGTACAGCATCTCCTGCATGCCGGGGCCGCCCTTCGGGCCTTCGTAGCGGATCACCACCACGTCGCCCGGCTGCACTTCGTCGGCGAGGATGCCGGCGACGGCGGCGTCCTGGCTTTCGTAGACGCGCGCGGGGCCTTCGAACACGTGGATCGACTCGTCCACGCCGGCGGTCTTCACCACGCAGCCATCCACGGCCAGGTTGCCGCGCAGCACGGCGAGGCCGCCCTCCAGCGAGTACGCGTGCTGCAGCGAACGGATGCAGCCTTCGGCGCGGTCGATGTCCAGCGTCGGCCAGCGCGTAGCCTGGCTGAAGGCCTCCTGGGTGGGGATGCCGGCCGGGCCGGCCTTGAAGAAGGTATGCAGGGTGTCGTTGTCACTGCGCACCACGTCCCAGCGTTCCAGCGCGTCGGCCAGGCTGGCGCTATGCACGGTCGGCACGCGGGTATCGAGCAGGCCGGCGCGGTCCAGCTCACCGAGGATGCCGAACACGCCGCCGGCGCGGTGCACGTCTTCGATGTGGTACTTCGGCGTGTTCGGCGCCACCTTGCACAGCTGCGGGACGCGCCGCGACAGTGCATCGATGTGGGTCAGGTCGAAGTCGACCTCCGCTTCCTGCGCGGCGGCCAGCAGGTGCAGGATGGTGTTGGTGGAGCCGCCCATGGCGATATCCAGGGTCATTGCATTGGCGAACGCGGCCTGGGTGGCGATGCCGCGCGGCAGCGCGCTCGGGTCTTCGCCGCCATACCAGCGATGGCAGAGTTCGACGACCAGGCGGCCGGCGCGGCGGAACAGCGCTTCGCGGTCGGCATGGGTGGCCAGCGTGGTGCCGTTGCCGGGCAGCGACAGGCCCAGCGCTTCGGTCAGGCAGTTCATCGAGTTGGCGGTGAACATGCCCGAGCACGAGCCACAGGTGGGGCAGGCGCTGCGCTCAAAGGCCGCGACCTTCTCGTCGGAGGCGCTGTCATCGGCGGCCACCACCATCGCATCGACCAGGTCCAGCTTGTGCTCGGACAGCTTGGTCTTGCCCGCTTCCATCGGCCCGCCGGAAACGAACACCACCGGGATGTTCAGGCGCAGCGCGGCCATCAGCATGCCGGGGGTGATCTTGTCGCAGTTGCTGATGCACACCAGCGCGTCGGCGCAGTGCGCGTTGACCATGTACTCCACGGCGTCGGCGATGATCTCGCGGCTGGGCAGCGAGTACAGCATGCCGTCGTGGCCCATCGCGATGCCGTCGTCCACGGCGATGGTGTTGAATTCCTTGGCGACGCCGCCGACCTGTTCGATTTCGCGCGCGACCAGCTGGCCGAGGTCCTTCAGGTGCACGTGGCCGGGCACGAACTGGGTGAAGGAGTTGGCGATGGCGATGATCGGCTTGTGGAAGTCGCCGTCCTTCATGCCGGTGGCACGCCACAGGGCGCGGGCGCCGGCCATGTTGCGGCCGGCGGTGGAGGTGCGGGAACGGTATTCGGGCATGGCTGGCGGAACGGGCGGGCCGTACGACGTGGGGGTCGCCTGATCATGGCCAATTTTTTCGGTTGCTGCTGCAACCACCGGATGTGGTCCGGCCGGGCTGCGCCCGGCACCCGCGGTAGTGCCGGCCGCTGGCCGGCAACCTCAACAGCAACAGCTGGGCTATCCGTGGGATGGCGGGGTGGGTCCGCTGGCGGGGGACGCCGTAAACCCGTCCTTGGGGGCTTGGCCGCGGCATCCATGCCGCGGACACCCCCGCCAGCGGACCCACCTCGCCTTCGACAGATTCCCAATGCTGTTGGTAGGTGTCGACCTTGGTCGACACGATGGATCCACGCCATGCGTGGCTGATGGGGAACGACGAAAATGAAAACCCGTTCATCTTTCGGACTTTGCCGATTCCGGTTGTTGGCCAGGATTTGGCATCATTGGGGCATTGATCCGTCGACAGGGCATGAGGCCATGAAACGTTCCCGCACCACCGCGCTGCTGCTGATGAGCGCCGCGCCGCTGCTGTTCACCGCCTGCCAGAAGGAGCCGGAGGTGAAGGTGCAGGAAGGCCTGTACACCTCGGTCGAGGCCTGCACCGAGGCCACCGGCGATCCGTCGTCGTGCCGCAACGCCTTCGCCGAAGCGCAGAAGCAGGCTGCCGATGCAGCGCCGAAGTACGCCAGCAAGGAAGCCTGCGAGAAGGACTACAAGCCGGAACAGTGCGTGCAGCAGCACACGTCGGCGGGTACCTCGTTCATCGGCCCGATGATGATGGGCTTCTTCATGTCGCAGATGCTGAGCAACCGTGGCGGCTTGGCTCCGCAGGCGCCGGCGGCATCGCCGGCTTACCAGGACAAGAGTGCCGGCTGGGCGCGTCCGGCACCGGGCGGTACCGGTGGCCTGAACACCGCCAGCGGTATCGGCGCCGGCAAGGCCGGCCTGGCACCGGTCACCAGCGAACCGAACCGTGCAGTCACTGCCAGCCGTGGTGGCTTCGGCAACACCAGCGCGCGCCGCAGCACCAGCGGCAGCTACGGCGGCTGATCGACCCATGCAGCGCATCCGGATTGCCGAGCGTGCCCAGTGGCGGGCGCGCGCGGAAGAGGCGGGTTTCCGCTTCCACACCATCGATGGCCAGCCGTACTGGGATGAAAGCGCGTACTACGCGTTCACCCTGCGCCAGATCGAACAGGACATCGAAGACCCCAGCGCCGAACTGCACCAGATGGCGCTGGACCTTGTCAGTGATGTCATCGGCAGCGAACGATTGATGGACCAGCTGGCGATTCCGTCGCACTACCGCGACTGGATCGCCGACAGCTGGCGCCAGCGCCAGCCGCATCTCTATGGCCGCCTGGACCTGGCCTACGATGGCACTGGTCCGGCCAAGCTGTACGAACTGAATTACGACACGCCGACTTCGCTGTTCGAGGCCAGTTTCTTCCAGTGGCAGTGGCTGGAAGACCAGCGCAATGCCGGCCGCCTGCCGCAGCATGCCGACCAGTTCAACGCCATCCATGAGGCGCTGGTCGAGCGTTTCGGCGAACTGGCCACGCAGCTGCCGCCGCCGCTGTACTTCAGCGCGGTGGGCAGTTCCGAAGAAGACCGTGGCACCGTCGATTACCTGCGCGACTGCGCTTCGCAGGCCGGCCTGCATGGCCAGGCCATCGCCGTCGAGGATATCGGGCTGTCCGAGGACGGCCGCTTCACCGCGCTGGATGATTCGGTGATCGGTACGCTGTTCAAGCTGTACCCGCTGGAAGACCTGATGGCCGAGGAATTCGGTCGCGCGCTTCCCGGTTCGGGCGTGCAGCTGCTGGAACCGGCATGGAAGGCGGTGCTGAGCAACAAGGGCATCCTGCCGCTGCTGTGGCAGCGCAACGTGGGCCATCCGAACCTGCTGGAAGCGCACTTCGATGACGGCAGCACGCTGGCCTCGGGCTGGGTGCGCAAGCCGCTGTTCTCGCGCGAGGGTGCCAACATCGAGATGCACCTGGCCGATGGCAGCACCCAGCGCAGCGACGGCCCCTACGATGGCCCCGCGATCATCCAGCGCGCACATCCGCTCACCCGTTTCGAAGGCGGCTACCCGCTGATCGGCAGCTGGGTGATCGGCGACCACGCCTGCGGCATCGGCATCCGCGAGGACGACAGCGCGATCACCCGCGACAGCGCGCGTTTCGTGCCGCACGCGATCGTTGACGAGGCGCCGACGCGGATCTACGTCTGATGGCGGTGCCGCCGCGGCGCCATCGCGATGACGGCCGTGCCCTGTTCCGCTATGCCGACCGGGTGGCGGTGCGCTGCCATCGCTGCGATACGCCGGGCTGGGTGACAGGCCCCTCCAACGCGCGGCGCTTCCGTTGTCTGGGGTGCAGCGAAGCCTTGGACGGCGGGTGTGGCTGCAACCGCTGTGGTGCTGGTGACTGGGTGGGACCGGTGCGCTACAGCGGTTACCGGCCGTGTGGTTATTGCGGCCACCAGTGGGTACGCATCGAGGTGCGTCGTGCCCGTGCCACCATGCCGCTGCGGACCATGGCTGCGGACTGCAGCCAATGTGGTCGCAGCAGTGATGTGGACGTCACCCTGTCGCGCTGGCGTGGCAACGAAGCCATCGACCCCGATTTCGGCTTGCCGTTGCGGTTGGTGGAAAAGACCGCTGCCGGTCTGCTGTGGGCATACAACGCCGAACACCTGCAGGCACTGCACGATTACGCCACGGCCACGCTGCGCGAGGGCAGCGGATATAACCGTTCGATGTTCTCGCGCCTGCCGCAGTGGATGAAGCTGGCCCGCAACCGGGTGCTGCTGCAGCGCGCGGTGGAGCGGTTGAAACGGCGATTGCTGCAGGGGTAGTGCCGGCCACTGGCCGGCAACGCGGTGGCATGCGTGCCAACCAAGGTTGGCACCTGCCAGAGCGATGCGTCGGTAGCGCCGGGCCACGCCCGGCGGCCACGGTGATCCGCCGGGCATGGCCCGGCGCTACCGCTCAGAGCAGCCCTTCGCGCTTCACCGCCAGGTAGCGCTCCACCAGCGCGCCGGGCAGGGCATCGGCGGTCACGTCCAGCACCATCACCGTCTCGCTGCGCAGTGCCTCGTGCGCCTTCGCGCGCTGCTGCAGGTACAGCGCCGCAGCGCCGGCCTGGGCGGCGTCCTCCAGCGACTGCACCTCGTCATCGAGGACAGCATCCAGTTCGCGCTCACGCAGGCTGGCCACGCACACCAGGTGGCGTTTCTGCAGCAGGCGCACCGCCGCCAGCAGATCCTCGATGTCTTCATCGCGCACATTGCTGACCAGCATCACCAGTGCGCGCCGGCGCTGGCGCAGCGACACCTCGGTGGCGGCGGCCAGGTAATCGGTGGCCACCGCGCGCGGCTGCAGGTCGTAGCTGGCACGCAGCAGGTGCTCGACCGTGCCCATGCCACGCTGCGGCGCCACCCAGCGGCGCTCGCCACCGGCAGCGAACAGGCCGGCGGCATCGCCCTGGCGCAATGCCAGGTACGCCACCACCAGCGAGGCGTTCAAGGCGTGGTCGAAATGCGAGAGACCGCCTTCGCTGGCCAGCATGCGCCGCCCACTGTCGAGCATCAGCAGCAGCTGCTGGTTCTTCTCGTCCTGGTACTCGCGCGAGACCAGCTTGCGCGCCCGTGCGGTGGCCTTCCAGTCGAGCTGGCGCAGGCTGTCGCCCACGCGGTACTCGCGCATCTGGTGGAAGTCGGTGCCTTCACCACGGCGACGCTTCACGTGCGCACCCACCAGGCGCGAGGCCTGGTCGGCACTGAAAAGGGCGAAACGGGTGAGTGGCACGAAGTTCGGATAGACCCGTACGTCCAGCCCCGGTGGCAGGGTGCGCTGCTGCCACCACAGCTGCCATGGCGAGCGCATGCGCAGATGCACGCCGTCGAAGCGGAAGCGCCCACGCTGCAGCGGCTGCAGGTGGTAGTGCAGGGTGGAGGCGCTGCCGGGCTGCAGGCGCACGCGCTGCGGCAGCGATTCCAGCGGCCAGCCGCCGGGGACCAGGTCGAACACCTGCACCGTCATCGCTGCGTCCGCCTGCAGGCGCAGCGCGGCCTCGCGGCGCACGCCCAATGCCAGCGCTTCGGGCAGCTCACGCTGGATCTGCGGCGATGGACGCCGCGCCTGCCGCCACAGGTCGAACAGCGCAGGCAGCGCGATGGCCACCGCGGCCAGCGCCCAGCTCCAGCGTGGCAGCAGGCCGCCCAGCACCAGGCCACCCAGAGCGGCCCAGGCCAGCAACAGCGCCAGCAGCAGCGGGGCAGGCCTCATCGGCGCGGTGCTTCCACCTTGGCCAGCAGCGCGCCCAGCACGTCGTCGGCATCCTGGCCCTCGATCTGCAGCTCCGGGGCCAGCGCGATGCGATGGCGCAGCGCCGGGCGCGCGATGTCGCGCACGTCGTCGGGGGTAACGAAGTCACGGCCGGCCAGCACCGCCTGTGCGCGCGATGCACGTACCAGCGCGATGCTGCCACGCGGGCCGGCACCGACCGCGATGCCCGGCCACTGCCGGGTGGCGGCCACGATCCGCACCGCGTAGTCGATCACTTCGTCATCCACGGTGATCGCCGCGGTGGCGCGCTGCAGCTCCAGCAGTTCACCGGCACCGAGCACGCGCGGTACCTGGCTCAGGTCGAAATCGCTGGCGGAGCGGCCGCTGGTGATCGCGGTCACCATGCGCTTCTCGTCCTCCAGCTGCGGGTAGTCGATCAGCACTTTCAGCAGGAAGCGGTCCAGCTGGGCTTCCGGCAGCGGGTAGGTACCTTCCTGTTCCAGCGGGTTCTGCGTGGCCAGCGCCATGAACGGTGGCGCCAGGGTGAAGGCCTTGCCTTCGATGGTCACCTGGCCCTCCTGCATCACTTCCAGCAGCGCCGACTGGGTCTTGGCCGGCGCGCGGTTGATCTCATCGGCCAGCAGCAGGTTGGTGAACACCGGGCCACGGCGGATCCTGAAGCTCTCGCTCTTCGGGTCGTACACGGCGTGGCCGCTGACGTCGCTGGGCATCAGGTCGGGGGTGAACTGCACGCGCCCGTAGTCCAGCTCCATCGCCTGCGCCAGCGCGCGCACCAGCAGGGTCTTGCCCAGCCCGGGCACGCCCTCGATCAGCACGTGGCCACCGGCCAGCAGGGCCACCAGAATCTGGTCCAGCACGTCGGCCTGGCCGATGAAGGCGCGGCCGACGGCCTCGCGGATGGCATCGACGCGTTCGATCAGGCGGGCATCGGCGGCCGCCGGCAGCTCGGGGACTTCGGTCATAGCAGGGATCTCATCTGGAGCAGCAAGCGGATGCGCTCGCGCAGGGCGGAGGAATCGTGCGGCGGAGGCGGTGTGAGCGCGCTGGCGACGCGGCTTTGTGGCCACTTCAGCAGCGCGGCGATAGCCTGCTCACGTGGTGCGCCATCGAGCGCGGCGGCAACCGGTGCACGCAGTCGCAGGCGATGCAGGAACAGGGCGAGCACGGCGTCGTACAGGCGTGTACCGTGGCCGAAACGCAGCAGCAGTTCGCCGCTGGCGCGCACATGCTCCAGCAGCGAGCGGCGTTCCAGCACCGGCGATGGTTGCAGGCTGCCGAAGCGCTGCGAGCGGCTCCACAGCCAACCCAGCAGGGCCAGCAGAAGCGGCGCCCACAGTGGCCAGCCCTGGTAGAAGATGCGTGCCCACAGCGATGGCGGGCGGCTGGCGTAGATCAGCCAGACCGTACCCTTGCCGTAGTTCGGGTCGAGCAGATAGCGGGTCAGGTCGCGGTGCGAAGCATCGTGCAGGCCATCGCTGGCCTTGCCGCCCGCCGAGGCCAGGCGCGCTGCCGGTGAATCCACCTCGCTGCGCATGAAGTCCATGTCGGCCAGCACGCTCACCTTGCCCTGGCCATGGCGCAGGCGTGCGAACACGAGATCGCGATCACCGCCCCAACGGCGTTCGGCCTGCGCACTGGCCGCAAAGCCCAGGGTGAAACGGCGGCCACCGCAGAATTCAACGTGGCCCGGATCATCATCGACATGGAAAGGCTGGCAGTCGCTGCGCTGGAACAGGCTGTCCACGCCCAGCCGGTCCAGCAGCGGCCCCTGCGTGCTGCCGGCATCGTCCTCGGCCGGCGGCGGCGTGCGTACCAGCAGGTGTCCACCATCCTCGACCCAATCCAGCAGGGCGTTGGCGACGGGCGGCGGCAGTTCGCTGCTGTCCTGCAGCAGCACCACCGTATCGTGCGGCCCCAGCGCCATCTGCTGCAGTTCCAGCCGGGGCAGCGAATGCACGTCGATGCCGTCGGCACGCAGGGCCTGGCCAAGCACGTACAGCGGGTTGTAACCGGCCTCGCCCTGCGGCGGCAGCCGGATGGTCTCGGTCACGCGCTCATGCGTGCGCAGGTAGAGGATGGTCAGCGGCACGCCGAACAGAACCAGCACGCCCAGCAACAACGACCAGAACACGCGCGGGCTCATGCCTGCCACCCGTACTGCTGGCGCAGCGTTGCGGCCAATGCGTCGAAATCGCTGCGGCTGGGCAGGTGACCACCGTAGGCCGCGTACTGCCACATGCGGACGATGCGCGCGAACAGGTCACGGTCGGTGGCGTCAGGCATGCGTCGCGATGCACGCAGGCACTGCGCTTCGGTGGCGCCGGGGGGCAGCGCGATGCCGCTGCGCTCTCCCACGGTACCCACGCTGGCACGGTAGAGCAGGGCCAGCGCCTGGCGGGGCCGGCCCTGGTCCCAGAGCAGGCCGGCCTGGGTGGCCACGTCCGGCGGCAGCACCACGGGCAGTTCCACCTGTTCCTCCATCACCTGCGGTGGTGCATCGGTCTTGCGCCGGCCGCTGCCGCGCAGCCAGGGCAACCACATCCGGGCCGTCAGCAGCAGCACCAGCAGCAGGATGCCCAGCAGGCCCCACAGGCCCCACTCGGCCAACCGTGCCAGCCAGGCGATGCCCTCCTTGCGCGCCTTGCGTTCGCCCCGGGGGCTGCTGTCACTCTGCAGCTGCTTGTCTTCCTTCCTCTTTTCCTCGGCCTGTTCGATCGGCTTCCAGCGGGTGACCTGGCGGGTCGGGCGCTGCAGCGGATCCTCATAGGCGCGATTCACCGCCTGGCGGAATCCAGCAGTGTCCACTGGCGTGCCACCGAAGATGGTGGCCGGCGTGTTGGCCGGGTCGATGGTCGGTTCTTCGTCGTCCTCTTCGGGGGCGATGCCGCTGTCGCTGGGCTTGCCCATGGCGCGTCCGGGCTCGGCATCTGCGTCCTGCGCGTGCACCGGGGCGGAAACCAGCGGCAGTGCCAGGCACAGCAGCAGGGCCAGCGTCGACGCTGCCGGCAGCAGGCGATCGCGCAGGCGGCGCAGGGCGATTTCGACGTCCCAGGCTTCCATCTGCGTACGCCGGTTCAAGTACAGGCCAAAGCCCGCACCGACGAAGAACGGGCCGATCAGCGCCGAGGCCAGCCAGCAGGCCAGATTGAAACCGAAGCGAGCCCAGGCCGGCGTGTCCTTGCCGATCATGTCCCACGCCGCACGCCAGGATTCGGACATCAGGTCCAGTGGCATGAACATGAACACTGCACCGATGGCACCGGACACCAGCACCGCTTCGAACGCCATGCAGGTCACGGTCAGTACTGTCGCCGCACCTGCGGCGCCGGCCGCCACCGCACGGCGGCGTGGACCGCGCTGGCCCGGTGCGTTGCCTTCCAGCAGGTTCACCGGCAGGCACAGGCTGCGCAGCACGCTGAAGCGGCGCCAGCCCAGGTAGCCCCAGAAACCGGAGTTGCCCCAGTGGCGCTGCGCACGCAGGGCCGAAAGCGTGCTGACCGGTTCGCCGAAGATGCCGCGCGACAGCACATACAGCGGCGCACGCTCGAACAGTGGCTTGCACCACCACATCGCCAGCCAGGCCCAGCCGAAGGCATCCAGCCACCATCCCAGCGCGTTGAAGATCACGAACAACGGAGCACTGGCCAGCAGCCAGCTGCCCCACACGGCGCGCGCATGGCGGCGGGCGAGGGCGCTGCCCAGCTCCATCGCTTCCCAGCCGCTGCGTGCGCGCAGCACCACGTCCAGGCGGTCAATGCGCATGGCCGCCTCCGCGCCCGCCACGCCACAGCCACAGCAGCACGCCGGCCCAGAGCACTCCGGCGACGCTGAACTTGATCCATGCGGGGACTTCGGCGATCGACGACCAGAACGCTTCGATGAAGGCCGCGACCAGCAGCATGAACGCCACGCCCAGGCACAGCCGGGCACCGATGCGTCCACCGTCGACCAGCGCATCCAGGCGGCTGCGCCGGCCCGGTGCCAGCAGTTTCATGCCCAGCTGCAGGCCGGCACCGCCGGCGATCACGATCGCGGTCAGCTCGAATGCGCCATGGCCGACCACGAAGCGCCAGAACGGCCCACCGTGCCCGATGTGCTGCAGGTGGCCGGCCACCGCCCCGATGGTGACGCCGTTGAACAGCAGCACCAGCAGCGTGCCCAGCCCGGCCAGCAGGCCGCTGGCGAAGGTGCGCAGGGCAATGCTGATGTTGTTGAGGATGTAGTGGCCGAACATCATCCAGTCGGTGCCGCTGTCGCGGCCCAGTCGTTCGGCGGCAGGGTCGTACATGCGCTCCATCGCGGCGATCTGGCGGTTGTCCATCAGCGTGTGGATCAGGTCCGGGTAGACCTGTGCAAGCACGAAGCAGGCGATTGCCGGCAGTGCGAACATCGCCAGCGCTACCCACATGCTGCGTGCCTGGCTGCGCACGAGCAGCGGGAAGTCGGCCACCAGGAATTCCAGCGCGGCGCGCCAGCGCGTCGGCCGTGTGCGGTACAGCACGCTGTGGCCCTGCTGCATCAGCTGCTGAAGGCGCTGGACCAGCTGCGGGCTGTAACCGCGCTCACGGGCCAGCGCCAGCTGTTGGCACAGGCGCCGATAGCGTTGCGGGACGGTGGCATCGTCCAGTGCCAGGCCGCTGGCCTTGCGGCGCGCACGGCGCGAGGCGCCGGCACGCAGCAGCAGCCACTGTTCCAGGTCCTGCCATTCCTGCTGGTAACGGGCGACGAACTGTTCCTGTTTCATCGCCGCCCCAGCAGCCAGTTGGCCATCGCATACAGGCGCAGCACACCGATCTGGCCCAGGCTGCCGGTCAGGGGTTCGGCGATGCCGGCCAACTCCTGCTGGCGGGGCGCGGACAGACGCGGGGCGCGCTCGGCGAAGGCCATCAGCGCGGCCTGTTCCTCCGGCCGCAGCGGCTGCGGCGGGGCCAGCACGCTGTCGATGGTGGGTGGCGGCGGCAGGTACAGCACCGGCGCGTGCACCACCACGGTGCCGGCCACCAGGTCGCCGAGGCGGCGGCCGTGCGGATCGAACAGGCTGCTGACCAGGCCCAGTGCATAGCCGAACGGCAGCATGTCCACCGTACGCAGCAGGTTGCGGGTGATCGCCGCCATCCAGCCCACGGGCGCGCCATCGCGGGACAGCACGCGCAGGCCCAGCGCGCGCTTGCCCAGGGTGCGGCCCCACAGCGCCTCGCACACGATCGGGTAGACCCAGTAGACCAGGAACATCAGCACCAGGTTGAGGCCGGAGCCGAATTCGTCCAGCACCGCCAGCGGAATCGCCATCAGCACCAGTACCGCGATGCGCACGCCAAGATCGACCAGCCAGGCCATGGCCCGTGGCAGCGGTCCGGCTACCGGCAACTGAAGCAGCACACCCTCCGGCGTCACCACCTCACGGTAGGTATCGAGCATCGGTGCGGCCATCAGCGCGATGGCCTTCGTTGTGGGCGCCGGAGTCCTCTCCGGCTGGCAACCACAGGCATGCGGGTCTCGACAGGTCCTGGTCGGGCCCAGACTTTAGCAGAGCCGCGTGGCGGCGTTGGCTGCTCAGCCCCGGTATTCGTCCTTCAGCCGCACGTAGTGGTCGGCCGAATAGTGCAGCGACTCGATCTCCTTGTCGCTCAGCGTGCGCGCCGGCCGGGCCGGGTTGCCGACCCACAGCTCGCCTTCGCCCACCACCTTGCCTGGGCCGATCACCGCGCCGGCACCGACGAAGCCGTGGCGTTCAACGCTGGCACCGTCGAGGATGCAGGCGCCCATGCCGATCAGGCTGTAATCGCCGATGGTGCAGGCATGGATGATGCAGCCGTGGCCGACGGTCACGCCCTCGCCGATCAGGGTCGGGTAGCCGGCCTTGTTGTACGGGCTGTGGTGGCTGACATGGATGATGGTGCCGTCCTGCACGTTGGTGCGCGCACCGATGCGCACGTAATTGACATCGCCGCGGATGACCGTGCCCGGCCACACCGATACGTCGTCGCCCAGTTCCACGTCACCGATGACGGTGCAGGCCGGGTCGATGTACACGCGCTCGCCGAGGACGGGCATCTTGTCGCGGAAGGGGCGCAGCGGGTTCATCGGTGTCTCCGGAAATCAGGGCATTCGCGACGATGATACCCGTGTGGTAGTGCCGGCCGCTGGCCGGCAACCACGGAAATCCAGGCGTGCCGCGCGATTGCCGGCCAGCGGCCGGCACTACCAGAAGCAGGTGCAACCGCTCAGGCCGGCGCGTGCTCGGCCAGCATCTGCCGGAACAGCGCGTCCAGCCAGGCGCTGTCGCCCTGGCCAGCAGGCAGGTGCGGGGCCTGCCCGGCGCGGGCGGCCAGTTCACGATCGATGAAATCGCTGATCGCCGCGATGCGTGGCCCGGCACTGACCTCGGCACTGGCGCGTTTCACGGCCAGCAGGGCATCGATGGCTTCACGCACCGGGCCGAGCGGCAGCAGCCGGTCCAGCAGATCCTCGAAGGCCATTGGCGGGGGTGTCTGTTCGTGTTCGATCCACTGGCAGGCCAGCAGCGGGCGCAGCACGTACAGGTATTTCTTCGTACGTACCGTTTCGCCACGCAGGTAACCGCGATGGTTCGAGCGCGCCATGTTGAAGTAGTGCCACCACGTTCCCAGTGGTGAATAGAACGACTCAGCTGCCTTCCACAGCTGCGACATTGCGGCGTGATCCTGCTGGTAGATGATCGGCGAACGCAGCCATTCGATCAGTGTCGGATTGGATTTTGAGACCAGCCGCAGTGCCTTGCGCAGGTCCCAGCCGCTGACATCGAGCTCATCGTCGATCGGCAGTTCGATCACATCGCGCTGCGCTTCGCCGGGACCGGTGCTCTCGTTGACGCTGAGATACCACGGCTGGCGATGCACGTAGATGAAGCGCGCGTCGTAGTCGCTGTCCGGCGAGGAAAAGCCCCAGCCACGGCTGCCCGACTCGCAGGCCAGCAGCACGCGTACGTCGTAGCGTTGTTCGATGTCGGCCAGGGTGGAAAGGATGGCGGCGCGCTTGTCCGGCGCGATCGGGTGGATGTCGTCCATGCAGTCGTGATTCGTTGATGTCGAGCGTTCTCGACTGTAGCGCAGGTCTGCATCGCTGCGCTCGCCGGGCATGGCCCGGCGCTACCCCGTCATGACTCGTCGACGAACGTCACCCCCTGGTAGCGCCGGGCCATGCCCGGCGAACGCGATCACGGCTCGTAGCTGTAGCCCATGCCGTACACCGAACGGATCGGCTCGCCTTCCATGCCGGCGTCGGCCAGCTTGCGGCGCAGGTTGCGTACATGGCTGTCGACGGTGCGGTCGACCACCACGCGATGGTCCAGGTACAGCCGGTCGAGCAGTTCATCGCGCGCCCAGATCCGGCCTGGCGTGGCCAGCAGCGTGCGCAGCAGGCGGTATTCCACCGGAGTCAGGTCCAGGCCCTTGCCGTTCCAGGTGGCGCGTGCGGCCGGCTCGTCGATGTGCAGGCCGCCGTTGGCGCGCGCACCGGGGTCCGGGCGGTAGCGGCGCAGCACCGCCATTACCCGCGCCACCACCTCGCGCGGACTGAACGGCTTGCAGATGTAGTCGTCGGCACCGATCTCCAGGCCCAGCAGGCGGTCGATCTCTTCCACCCGTGCGGTGACCATGATGACCGGCACATCGCTGCTGGCGCGCAGTTCGCGGCACAGGTCCACGCCGTCGCGCTGCGGCAGCATCAGGTCCAGCAGCACCAGATCGGGCTGGTAGCGCGCGAACGCGTCGATCACCTGGCCACCGTCGTCCACCCACTCGCTGGCCATGCCGGCAGCGGCCAGGTAGTCGCGCAGTACCGAGGCCAGGCGTGGCTCGTCCTCGACGATCAGGATCTTCGCGGACGTGGCGGGCGACGTGCTCATGCAGGCTCCGGCAGGGTGATGACCACGCGCAGCCCGCCCAGTGGCGAGGGCTCGGCGTGGATGACGCCGTGGTGGGCGAGGATGATGTTGTGGCTGATGGCCAGGCCCAGCCCGCTGCCACCACTGGCACGATTGCGCGAACTTTCCACGCGGTAGAAGCGTTCGAACAGCAGCGCGCACTTGTCGGCCGGCACGCCCGGCGCGGTGTCTTCCACGATCAGCTGCACGCCGGCAGCCACGTGCGCTGCCTGCACGAGTACGCGGCCACCGGCGTGGGTGTAGCGCAGTGCATTCTCCAGCAGGTTGGCCAGCACCTGCTGCAGGCGCCGTTCGTCACCGGACACCTGCAACGGCGTGGCGGGCAGATCTTCTTCCAGCGCCAGGCCTGCATTGGCGAAGCGCACGCGCATGCCGTTGAGTTCGCTGCGCAGCAGCGCCGCCAGGTCCAGTGGCGCGAAGCGGTACGCCAGGCCGCCGGACTGGGTCATCGACAGGTCGTGCAGGTCGTCGATCAGCTTGCCCAGCTGGCGGATCTCGCCCTGCAGGCCCACCAGGTTGGCGCGGTCCAGCGGACGGATGCCATCTTCGATCGCCTCCAGCTCGGCGCGCACCACCGCCAATGGCGTGCGCAGCTCATGCGAGATGTCGGCGATGAAGGCGCGGCGGTTGCGCTCGGTATCGTCCAGCGCCTGCGCCATCCGGTTGAAGTCGTTGACCAGTGCGTCCAGCTCATCGTCGCTGGTGCGCTCGATGCGGGTGGCGTAGTCACCGGCGGCCAACCGGTGGGTGGCCGCGGCCAGCTTGGCCAGGCGCTGGCGCAGCGCCCGCGATACCAGCCAGGCCAGCAGTACCGTCACCAGCAGTAGTGCGATGCCGATCACCCACCAGGCGCGCACCTGGGTGTTGTAGAAATTCAGGTCGTTGGTGGCGATGACGGTCTGGAACGGCACCATGCCCAGCCAACCTACGGTCTGCCCGTCCACCTGCACCGCGTGTGGCTCGTCATCGCTGGTGGCGTCGGGGTTGCCGGCCACGAAGCGGTGCTGCGCATCGAACAGGCCCAGACGCGACGGCACGCCGGTCTGGTCGGACAGCGGCGGCACCGGTCCTTCGTGCCCATGGGCCAGATCCGGGCGCAGCAACCGCGCCCAGCGGTCGCCATCACCGTGCAGATGTCCCCAGCCACCGTGCTCACGGTACTCGCGCTGCAGGTGGGGCATCAGCCGCTGCATGCGCAGGTCGCCCTGGTCGTTGAGGTAGTCCAGGAAGCCGGTCTGGAAGGCCACGCGGCTGGCAATACCGTTCACTGCCAGCACCAGCAGGCAGGCGGTGAAGATCGCGAGGAAGGTCTTCGCGGTCAGGCCGAATTTGAGTCGAATCTTCGCCATCGCGGAGGCCATTAGCGGCGCATGCGGCGCCGAAAGCAAGCGCCAGCTGAGCCGGTCGCACAATCTCCATATTCTCTGCACAGTTCCACGGCAGCGTGCACGGGTCAACGCAAGGCCCCCACGCCCCCCATGTCCCTCCTGCGCCCGCTGTCCCGTTCCCCGCGTCCCCTGCTGCTGCCCCTGCTGCTGGCCCTGGCGGCCTGTTCGGCGGGCAGGACTGAAGCACCGGCCATGCCCGAAGTGGGCGTCATCACGGCCAGCGCGCAGCCGCTGGCACTACAGCAGACGCTGCCCGGCCGCGCCGTGCCGTTCGAGATCTCCGAGGTGCGGCCGCAGATCGGCGGCCTGATCCGCCAGCGGTTGTTCACCGAAGGCCAGCAGGTCAAGGCAGGGCAGCTGCTGTACCAGGTCGATCCGGCGCCCTACCAGGCGGCCTTCGATACCGCCCGCGGGCAGCTGGCGCAGGCCGAGGCCACCGTGTTGTCGGCACAGCCGAAGGCCGAGCGCACCCGCGCGCTGGTGAGCATGGATGCGGCCAGCAAGCAGGATGCCGACGACGCCACCTCGGCGCTGAAGCAGGCGCAGGCCAACGTGATTGCCGCGCGCGCTGCATTGCAGGCCGCCCGCATCAACCTCGACTACACCCGGGTGACCGCCCCCATCGACGGTCGCATCGGCACCTCCAGCGTGACCGCGGGTGCGCTGGTCGCAGCCGGACAGGACGCCGCGCTGGCCACCATCCAGCGGCTGGACCCGGTATACCTGGATGTCACCCAGTCCAGCACGCAGATGCTGGCGCTGCGCAAGCAGCTCGATGCCGGCCTGGTGAAGGCCATCGATGGCAAGGCACAGGTGAAGGTGCTGCTGGAGGACGGCAGCACCTATGCGCACGAAGGCACGCTGGAGTTCGTCGGCAGCGCGGTGGATCCGGGCACCGGCAACGTGGTGCTGCGTGCGGTCATCCCGAACCCGGACGGCCTGCTGCTGCCCGGCATGTACCTGAAGGCGGTGCTGCCGATGGCCACCGACGCGCGCGCGCTGCTGGTGCCGCAGAAGGCGGTGACGCGCAACGAACGCGGCGAGCCGCTGCTGCGCCTGCTCGACGCCAAGGACCATGTGGTCGAGCGCCGGGTCAGCACCGGCCAGGTGGTCGGCAACCAGTGGCAGATCACCGATGGTCTCAAGACCGGCGAACGGGTGATCGTCAGCAACGGCAGTGCGGTATCACTGGGCCAGCAGGTGAAGGCGGTGGCGGCGACGACGGCGCAGCTGGCGGCGATGCCGGCGATCGACCCGAACGGCAACACCGACGAAAAGTCGCACTGAGGCCTGCCGCACATGGTTCGTTTCTTCATCGACCGGCCGATCTTCGCCTGGGTGATCGCCATCGCGGTCAGCCTGCTCGGCCTGCTTGCGATCCTGATCCTGCCGGTGGACCGCTATCCGCAGATCGCGCCACCGACCATCACCATCCGTGCCACCTACACCGGTGCGTCGTCGCAGACCGTGGAAAACGCGGTCACCCAGGTCATCGAGCAGTCGCAGCAGAGCCTCGATCACCTGATGTACATGACCTCGACCAGTGCCTCGGATGGCTCGGCGCAGGTCAACCTGGTGTTCGCCACCGGCACCAACCCGGACACCGCGCAGGTGCAGGTGCAGAACCAGCTGCAGGCGGCCATGGCCACGCTGCCGCAGGCGGTGCAGCAGAATGGCCTGACCATCACCAAGTCCAGTGGTTCGATCTTCGAGGTGCTGTCGTTCACCAGCGAAGACGACAGCATGGACAACTTCGATGTCGCCAACTTCATGGAAGCGCGCATCGATGACCAGATCAGCCGCGTCAGTGGTGTCGGCAACATCCAGCCGATCGGCCAGGAGTACGCCATGCGCATCTGGCTGGACCCGGAGAAGATGCGCCAGTACGCGTTGATGCCGTCGGACATCGAGATCGCGCTGCAGGCACAGAACACCGACGTATCGGCCGGTGAACTCGGCGGCCAGCCGGCGCTGAAGGGCCAGCAGCTCGACGCCACGGTGACCGCGCGCAGCCGCCTGCACACGCCCGAACAGTTCGCGCAGGTGGTGCTGAAGGCCGACGCCAACGGCAGCGTGGTGCACCTGGGCGACGTGGCGAAGATTGGCCTGGGCCCGGAGAGCTACGACAGCATCAGCACCTTCAACGGCAAGCCGTCTGCGTCGCTGGGTATCGAACTGAATGCCGGTGCCAACGCCATCGCCGTGTCCAAGGCCATCGATGCACGGCTTCAGCAGCTGCAGAAGTACTGGCCGCATGGCTACACCGCCCACGTGGCCTTCACCACCACACCGTTCGTGACCATCTCGCTGAAGGAAGTGGTGATCACCCTGATCGAGGCGATCATCCTGGTGGTGCTGGTGATGTACCTGTTCCTGCAGAACTGGCGCGCCACCCTGATCCCGACCATCGCGGTGCCGGTGGTGCTGCTGGGCACGTTCGGCGTGCTGGCCGCGTTCGGCTATTCGATCAACACGCTGACCATGTTCGCGCTGGTATTGGCCATCGGCCTGCTGGTGGACGATGCCATCGTGGTGGTGGAGAACGTGGAACGGGTGATGACCTTCGAAGGGCTGGCGCCGAAGCCGGCCACGCTGAAGGCGATGGGCCAGATCACCGGCGCGCTGGTCGGCATCGTGCTGGTGCTGACCGCGGTGTTCCTGCCGATGGCGTTCTTCAGCGGTGTCACCGGCGTGATCTACCGCCAGTTCTCGGTGACGATTGCTGCAGCAATGATCCTGTCGGTCCTGGTCGCGATGACCATCACCCCGGCACTGTGCGGCAGCATCCTGCACCAGATTCCCAAGGGCGGCCATCCGCATGGCGACCACGGAGGCGAACCGAGCCTGCTGGGCAAGTTCTTCATCTGGTTCAACCACCGTTTCGAGCGCACCTCCAACGGGCTGCGCCGACGCGTGGATGGCTTCCTCGGCCGGCGCACGCTGGGCGTGGTGTTCTACCTCGTGCTGAGCGTGGTCACCGGCCTGCTGCTGTGGCACCTGCCCGGCGCGTTCCTGCCCGACGAGGACCAGGGCATGCTCAATGCACTGGTGAAGCTGCCGGCCGGCTCCACCCTGGAGCAGACCCGCGCGGTGATGGACCGCCTGAGTGCCGCCGCAGTGAAAGACGACAGCGTGCTGTCGATCCAGGCCACCGCCGGCTTCAGCGTGACCGGCAGCGGCCAGAACGTCGGCCAGGCCTTCATCCGCCTGAAGGACTGGGATGACCGCAAGGACGATGCCGATACCATCGCCGCACGGTTGACCAAGGCCATGGCCAGCGTGCCCGATGCGCAGGTGTTCATCACCTCGCCGCCGGCCATCCTCGGCCTGGGTGATGCGGGCGGATTCACCCTGGAACTGCAGGACGAAGGCGGTGCCGGCCATGCCGCCGCCGTGGCCGCTCGCAACACCCTGCTGAAGGAAGCTGCCAAGGATCCGAAGCTGGTCAACGTGCGCTATGCCAGCCTGGAAGACGCGCCGGTGTACGCGGTGAAGGTGGACGACGCCAAGGCACAGGCGATGGGCGTGAATCCGCAGGACATCAACGACACCCTGAATGCCGCGCTGGGTGGCGACTTCGTCAACAACTTCATCTACAAGGGTCGCATCAAGAAGGTCTTCATCCAGGGCACCGCCGAAGCGCGCATGCAGCCGCAGGACATCGAGCGCTGGAGCGTGCGCAATCAGGCCGGGCAGATGGTGCCGCTGTCATCGCTGGTCAGCGCGCACTGGTCCAGCGCACCGGCCGCACTGCAGCGCTACAACGGCATCTCGGCGATGGAGATCACCGGCCAGCCGGCGCCCGGCGTCAGCTCCGGCGAGGCGATGGCCGAGATCGCGCGCCTGGCCGACACGCTGCCGGAAGGCTTCAGCCACGCCTGGTCGGACATGGCCTACCAGGAACAGCTGTCGGGCAACCAGGCACCGATGCTGTACGCCATCTCGCTGCTGTTCGTGTTCCTGTGCCTGGCCGCGCTGTATGAAAGCTGGGCGGTGCCGTTCGCGGTGATGCTGGCCGTGCCGGTGGGCGTGTTCGGCGCGGTGCTGATGATGAACCTGCGCGGCCTCAACAACGACGTGTATTTCCAGGTCGGCCTGTTGACCACGATTGGCCTGGCGGCCAAGAACGGCATCCTGATCGTCGAGTTCGCGCGCATCCTCGAACAGCAGGGCAAGAGCACCCGCGAGGCGATCCTGCAGGCGGTCTACCTGCGGCTGCGGCCGATCGTGATGACCTCGCTGGCCTTCCTGATGGGCGTGCTGCCGCTGGTGTTCGCCACCGGCGCCGGTTCGGCAGCGCGCCGTTCGCTGGGCACCGGCGTGGCCGGCGGCACGGTCGCCTCGATGGTGCTGGGCATGTTCTTCGTGCCGTTGTTCTACCTGCTGGTGCGCCGCCTGTTCCCGGGGCGCGCAGCGACCCACGCCACTGCCCCGGAGGCAAGCCCATGAAGCCGATGCTGCTGCGCGCCCTGGCGGCCGCAACGATGACCGCTGTGCTCGGTGGCTGCGTGAGCATGGCGCCGCGTTACCAGCGCCCCGAGGCGCCGGTGCCGGTGCAGTTCGGCAATGCGGCCACCGGCGAGGCTGATCCTGCGCTGGCGATGCCGGCATGGCGTGAGGTGTTCCTGGAACCGCGCCTGCAGCAGGTGATCGCGCTGGCGCTGCAGAACAACCGCGACTTGCGTGTAGCGGTGCTGCAGGTGGAGAAGGAACGCGCGCAGTACCGCATCCAGCGCGCGGCGCTGCTGCCGTCGGTGGATGCCAGCGGCAGCGTCACCCGCTCGCGCGTGAGCGATGCCAACAGTGAGACCGGGGCCACCCAGGTGACCGAATCCGATGCAGTGCAGGTCGGCATCAGCAGCTGGGAGCTGGACCTGTTCGGACGCATCCGCAGCCTGAAGAACGAGGCCCTGCAGAACTGGTTGGCCAGTGCCGAGAACCAGCGTGCGGCGCGCACCAGCCTGGTCGCCGAAGTGGCGACGGCGTGGCTGGCGCTGGCGGCCGATGGGCAGTCGCTGGCATTCACGCAACAGACCCTGGACAGCCAGCAGCAGACCCTGCAGCGCACCGAGGCCCGCCATGCGCAGGGGCTGGCCTCGGGGCTGGACCTGTCGCAGGTACAGACCAGCGTGGAAGCCGCGCGCGGTGCGCTGGCCAAGCTGCAGACCCAGCAGGCGCAGGATCGTGATGCATTGCAGCTGTTGGTGGGGGCGCCGCTGGATGCGGCGTTGCTGCCCAGCGCGCAGGCATTGGACGGCACCGTGGCGCTGGCTCCGCTGCCTTCCAACCTGCCGTCGAGCGTGCTGCTGCAGCGCCCGGATGTGCTGTCCTCCGAACACGCGCTGCAGGCGGCCAATGCCGATATCGGCGCCGCGCGCGCCGCGTTCTTCCCCACGCTGACCCTGACCGCCAACTACGGCCACAGCTCCACCGCGTTGTCGACGCTGTTCTCGGCCGGCACCCGTGGCTGGTCTTTCGCGCCGAGCATCACCGCGCCGATCTTCCATGCCGGCGCACTGAAGGCGTCGCTGGATGCGTCGAAGATCGGTAAGGACATCGGCATCGCGCAGTACGAGAAGGCGATCCAGCAGGCCTTCAGCGAAGTGGCCGATGCGCTGGCCACGCGTGACCACCTGACCGCGCAGATGGACGCGCAGCGCGCGCTGGTCGCTGCCAGCCAGCGCAGCTACACGCTGGCCGACGCGCGTTACCGCACCGGGCTGGATGGTTACCTGCAGTCGCTGGATGCACAGCGCAGCCTGTACGCCGCGCAGCAGGACCTGATCGCGCTGCAGCAGCAGGAAGCAGGCAACCGGGTGACCTTGTTCAAGGTATTGGGCGGCGGCGCCGACGCACGGTAGCGCGTTCGTTCCGGTGGGTGTGTCTTCCGCTCCGGTGGGTGCCGACCTTGGTCGGCACAAAGGCCTTCATCCACGCATGGCGCGGATCTACCGGGACGGGACGCCTTGGTAGGTGCCGACCTTGGTCGGCACAAATGCATGCAGCATCGCGATATGAAAATGCGTGCCGACCAAGGTCGGCACCCACCAGAGTGGCAGTAGATCCACGCCATGCGTGGATGAATCCCTGCCAATGCACGGTAGCGCCGGGCCATGCCCGGCGAGCGCAGCGGCGCGTTACGCCACGCGGCCGCGGCGCGCCCGCTCCAGGTGCACCAGCAGCAGCGAGATCGCCGCCGGGGTCATGCCCGGAATGCGCTGCGCCTGGCCGATGGTCTGCGGGCGCACGCGCTCCAGTTTCTGCAGCGCCTCGGCCGACAGCCCGCGCACGGTCGCATAGTCGAATGCCTCGGCGATCGGCGTGGCCTCATGCCGCTGCTGGCGCTCGATTTCCTCGCGCTGCCGGTCCAGGTAGCCGGCGTACTTCACGCCGATCTCCACCTGTTCGGCCACCTTGCCGTCGGCCACGGCCGGGCCCAGCGACGGCACCTGCATCAGCTGCGCGTAATCCAGCTCGGGGCGCTTGATCAGGTCCAGCACATTGGTTTCGCGGCTGACCGCCACGCCCAGCGTTTCCTGCACTTCACGGCCCAGCGCATTGGCCGGGGTCGCCCACAGCGCACCCAGGCGCGCGCGCTCGGCGGCGACGGCGGCCTGCTTGGTCTCGAACGCGTTCCAGCGGCGGTCGTCGACCAGGCCCATCTCTCGGCCGGCCGGGGTCAGGCGCTGGTCGGCGTTGTCTTCGCGCAGCTGCAGGCGGTACTCGGCGCGGCTGGTGAACATGCGGTACGGCTCGTTGGTGCCATGGGTGATCAGGTCATCCACCAGCACGCCCAGGTACGCCTCGTCGCGGCGCGGGCACCAGCCGTCCAGCCCGCGCACCTGGCGTGCGGCGTTGAGGCCGGCCAGCAGGCCCTGCGCGGCGGCTTCTTCATAGCCGGTGGTGCCGTTGATCTGGCCGGCGAAGAACAGGCCGTTGATCAGCTTGGTTTCCAGCGAGGCTTTCAGCCCGCGCGGGTCGAAGAAGTCGTACTCGATCGCATAGCCGGGGCGGGTGATGTGCGCGTTCCCGAAACCGCGGATGCTGCGCACCATCTCCAGCTGCACGTCGAACGGCAGCGAGGTGGAGATGCCATTGGGGTAGATCTCGACGATGCCCAGGCCTTCGGGTTCGACGAAGATCTGGTGGCTGGCCTTCTCGGCGAAGCGCACCACCTTGTCTTCGATGGAGGGGCAGTAGCGCGGGCCGATGCCTTCGATCTGGCCGCTGTACAGCGGCGAGCGGTGCAGCGCATCGCGGATGATCTGGTGGGTCTGCTCGGTTGTGTGGGTGATCCAGCAGCTGACCTGCTGCGGATGTTCGTCCACCGAGCCGAGGAAGGACATCACCGGCCGCGGCGAATCACCCGGCTGCTCGTCCATCACGCTGTAGTCCAGCGAGCGACCATCGATGCGCGGCGGCGTGCCGGTCTTCAGGCGGTCGACCTGGAACGGACGCTCGCGCAGGCGCGCGGCCAGCGTGGTGGCCGGCGGGTCGCCCATGCGGCCGGCGGCGTACTGGGTCGGGCCGACATGGATCTTGCCGGCCAGGAAGGTGCCGGCGGTCAGCACCACCGCCTCGGCGTCGAAGCGCAGCCCGGTCTGGGTGATGACCCCGCGCACGGCGTCGCCTTCGATCACCAGGTCATCGACCGCGGCCTGGAACACCGTCAGGTTGGCCTGGCCTTCGACGATGGCGCGGATCGCCATGCGGTACAGGTTGCGATCGGCCTGGCAACGGGTGGCACGCACGGCCGGGCCCTTCGATGCGTTGAGCGTACGCCACTGGATGCCGGCACGGTTGGCGGCATGCGCCATCGCACCGCCCAGGGCGTCGATTTCCTTGACCAGATGGCCCTTGCCGATGCCGCCGATGGCCGGGTTGCAGCTCATCGCGCCCACGGTTTCGATGTTGTGGGTCAGCAGCAGGGTGCGCACGCCGGTGCGGGCTGCGGCCAGCGCGGCTTCGGTGCCGGCGTGGCCACCGCCGATGACGATGACGTCGTAACGATGGAAGGACAGGTTCATGGGGGCTGTTCAGCTGGGGGCAGGCGCGGCCGGGGGCGGCGCCGGGGTGGCGATTTTAGCGCCATTCGGGGCCCGGACGCCGGCGCCGGTCAGTTGGCGGCGAAATCGGCCCTAAAGTTGGCAGGATTTTTGCAGATAACCCAATAGCACCCATCGTGGCTGGCGCCGTAGGCGCCCGTGACCGGAATTGGAACAGGGGCCGGTACAGGCGCACGGTGGGGGAGCAGAGGGCCGGCAGTCGGGGGACTGTCCGGCCCTGTTTTTTTGGGGTTGTCGGGAGAGCTTCATCCACGCATGGCGTGGATCTGCTGATGACGGCCCCAGGGTCGATCCACGCCACCCGTGGAAGCCCGTGGCGCGCAATGCCCGGTTGATCCACGCCATGCGTGGATGGCTCGGCGACCCCGGTCCAAAACAAACGGCCCCGCATTGCGGGGCCGTCTGCCTTCAGAGGTGCCGACATCCGACAGGGCCGGAACAGGGGGGATCCAGATGTTCCTGTCGGATATCGACGTAGAGCTTTTTGCGGCGGCCCGTGTCGTTTTTGTCACTTTGTGACGCGGGCCGTCACTGTCCGCGTAGATTGCGGCTTAGACCGTGTGAAATGCAAGACGGTTCAGCGCTCAACTGTGCGCTGCGTCCCACGATCCATGTTGCGCCAGGGGGAACCGTTCATCCTCGGCGCACTCGGTGCCGGGGCCGGGCGGGCCTGCGGCGCGGGCGCCGGCGGCTGCATGTTCGATTGCGGCGGGCGGCGCATCGAATCCATGTTCCGCCACGGGGAACCGCCGTTGTACGACGGCCGCGGCGGCGGCGGCGGACGGTTCTCGCCACCGTTGCCGGGCGGACGCGGCGGCGGGCGGTGGTTGTGCGGCGGGCGGTAGATCGGGCGCGAGTAGTACGGGTTGCCATAGCCGCCGTAATAGCCGCCATAGCCACCGTAGTACGGGTAGCCGTAGTTGTAGGGATAGCCGGCCGGGTAGCGGTACTCCACCGACGGCGCGCCGTGGTAGTAGCCGCCACCGCGGCCACCGCCTACATAGTCGTAGGTGGTGCAGCCAGTCAGGCCCAGCAACAGGCCACCGGCAAGCAACAGGCGCATTTTCATGGTGGGTCCCCCCAGAGGACGGGTGTGCAGCCAGCTTCGTGCGCGGGCATTGAATCGGCCCTTAATTCGGCTGGCCAGGATGAATGGAGGCGTAGGCCTGCATGCTGGCATGACCTGTGCCCCGGTCGCCAGCGCAGGGGCATACGTTAATCTTGCGTCATGAGCGATTCACTGTTGCCCCGCGCCGATGACGTCCTGCTTGCTGCTGCGAGGATCGCCCCGCATGCCAGCGTGACCCCGGTGCTGCGCTCGCGCACGCTCGATGCGATGACCGGCGCACAGCTGGCGTTCAAGGCCGAGCACCTGCAGCGCGGTGGCGCATTCAAGTTCCGTGGTGCCTGCAATGCGGTGTGGTCGCTTGATGCTGATCGTGCAATTGCTGGCGTGGTGACCCATTCCTCCGGCAACCACGGTGCTGCGCTGGCCCTGGCCGCACGCACCCGGGGCATCCCCTGCCATGTGGTGGTGCCGGAAGGGGCGGTGGCCGCCAAGCTGGCCAACATCGCCCGCCACGGCGCCACGCTCTGGCGCTGCCCGCCGACCATCGCCGACCGCGAGGCCACCTGTGCCAGGGTGCAGGCCGATACCGGCGCGACCCTGGTCCATCCGTATACGGACCCGGCGGTGATGGCAGGGCAGGGCACTGCGGCCCTGGAACTGCTGCACAGCGACGGCCCGTTCGATGTGCTGGTGGTGCCGGTGGGCGGCGGTGGCCTGGCCAGCGGTACCGCGCTGGCCCTTCAGCACGCCAGTCCGCACACGCGTCTGATTCTGGCCGAGCCGGCCGGTGCCGATGACACCGCGCGCTCGCTGGCCACCGGCGAGCGGCAGCGCGCGTTCACCCCGGACACCATCTGTGATGGCCTGCGTACCCTGATCGGCGCGCCCAATTTCGAGTTGCTGCGCGCCGCCGGTGCCGAGGTGATCGTGGTCGATGACGCCGCGACGCTGGTGGCGATGCGCCTGCTGTGGGACGTGCTCAAGCAGGTGGTGGAACCCTCTTCGGCCACCGTGCTGGCTGCGGTGATGGCGCAGCCGCAGCGCTTCGCCGGCCTGCGCGTGGGCCTGGTGCTGTCCGGCGGCAACGTCGACCTGCCAGCCCTGCGCTGGGGGGCGGCGTGAGCCGCGGGCGGCACCGCGAACGCACCGGCCTGCTGGGCTGGTTGTGGCGGCTGTTCGTGCTGCTGGTGATCTGGCTGCTGGGCGTGACCGCCTGGATCGTCTGGGTGGGTGAACGCGACCAGGCCGCCAAGGCCGACGCCATCATCGTGCTGGGTGCCGCCGCCTACGACGCCAAGCCGTCACCGGTGTTCGAAGAACGCATCCGCCATGGGCTGGATCTGTATGAAGCACGCTATGCGCCGCTGCTGATCTTCACCGGTGGCTATGGTGGCACCGGTGCGCGCTTCTCCGAATCGCAGGTGGCGCGGCGCTACGCGCTGAAGCATGGCGTGCCGGACGACGCCATCCTGATCGAGACCGCCTCGCGCAATACCGTGCAGAACCTGGTGGAAGCCAAGCGCTTGATGGACCAGCGCGACCTGCACCGGGTGATCATCGTCAGCGACCCGCTGCACATGGCGCGCGCGCTGCGCCTGAGCAAGGCGCTGGGCATCGATGCGCTGGCCTCGTCCACACCCAGCACGCGTTTCCGCAGCTTCCATACCAGCTGGCGCTTCCTGGTGCAGGAGATCTACTTCTTCCACCGTGACCTGGTGCGCCCGCCGCTGAGTTCGCCGGCCAATACCTGAGCGGCGGCCGCGCCGCTGCGCTCGCCGGGCATGGCCCGGCGCTACCCATTGGTGCACCCGGCGCGGCCCCTATCGCGCGCCCGGTAGCGCCGGGCCATGCCCGGCGGCTTTCGATCAGGTCTGCTTGCGCCGGATCGGAATCGCCGACACCGGCACCGCGGCCACGTCATGCCCGCCTTCGCGGATCGGCGCGCCGGGGTCCGGGGCCCAGGCGTGGGCGTAGATCACTTCCCAGCTGCTGGGCAGCTTGCCGTCGGCGCGACGCATCGGTTCGTACGCGGCCGCGGCGGCGGCGAAACGCCCGCGACCGGTCAGGGTATGGCGGCGGTCTACCCGCGCATTGGTCGCGCCCATCGCGCGCAGCTCGCGCATCAGCGAGGGCAGGTCGTCGTAGGTCAGGGTGAACAGGTCGCGGTCCAGCACCGGGTCGCGGAAGCCGGCCATCATCAGCGCGTCGCCGAACTGCGCGATCTGCGCGAAGCGGCTCACGTGCGGACGATCATCGGCGGCGGCGAACGCCTCATTGAGTTCGATCAGCGTTTCCGGGCCGAACGTCGAGCACAGCAGCAGGCCGCCGGGCTTGAGCACGCGGCGGAACCCGGCGAACACCGCCGGCAGGTCGTCTACCCACTGCAGGCACAGGTTGCTGAAGATCACGTCCACGCTGTTGTCGGCCAGCGGCAGCGCAGCGGCGTCGCCGCACAGGCGCTGGAACGGCTTCCACCAGCCGGCCTGGCGCTTGGCCTGGTCAAGCATCGGCAGCGCCACGTCCAGCGCGATCACCTGAGCCTTCGGCCAGCGCTTCTTCATCAGCGCACTGGCGTGGCCGGTGCCGGAACCAATGTCCAGCACCACCTCGGGCTTGCGTGCCTCCAGGTAGTCCAGCGACTCGATCAGCCGCGACTGCACCTCGCGCTGCAGGGCGGCGGCAGCGTCGTAACTGGTGGCGGCACGCGCGAACGCGCGACGGACATGGCGGGCATCGAAGTGGGACGGCATTGCGAAAGTCTCTTAGAACGTACCGGGGTAGGCGCCGCCGTCGATCAGCAGGTTCTGCCCGGTGAGGTAACCGGCCTGTGCGCTGCACAGGAAGGCGCAGGCGGCGCCGAATTCGTCCGGCGTGCCGAAGCGGCCGGCGGGAATCTGCTGGCGCCGGCGTTCAGCGACTTCACCGGCGTCGCCGTCCTTGCCGGCGCTGTGGGCGAAGTTGGCGCGCAGGCGATCGGTGTCGAACTGGCCGGGCAGCAGGTTGTTGATCGTGACGTTGTGGGCCACCGTGCGGCGCGACAGGCCGGCGACGAAACCGGTCAGGCCGCTGCGCGCGCCGTTGGACAGTGCCAGGATGTCGATCGGTGCCTTCACCGCAGACGAGGTGATGTTGACGATGCGGCCGAAGCCGCGCTCGATCATCGCGTCCACGGTGGCGCGGATCAGCGCGATCGGCGCCAGCATGTTGGCATCCAGCGCGGCAATCCAATCCTCGCGCTCGAAGGTGCGGAAATCGCCCGGCGGCGGGCCACCGGCATTGTTGACCAGGATGTCCACCTGCGGGCAGGCGGCCAGCGCCGCCGTGCGGCCGGCCTCGGTGGTGACGTCGGCAGCGACGGTGCGTACCTCACCGGCACCGGGCAGTGCACGCAGTTCGTCGGCAGCGACCTGCAGTGCAGCCTCGCCACGCGCCACGATCACCACGTTCACGCCCTCGCGCACCAGTGCACGTGCGCAGCCCAGGCCCAACCCCTTGCTTGCGCCGCAGACCAGTGCCCAGCGACCAGTGATACCCAGATCCATGCGTCAGTCCTGCTGAATTCGGTGGGCGCTCATTGTCCGCCATCGGCCGGTGACAGGCCGGCAACGAAGTGTTGCAGAGCGGCGGCCACCTCATCGGCATGGCCGAGGAAGGGCGCATGGCCGCCGTGGGCGATGGTCAGCGCCTGCGCGCCCGGGGCCAGCGCCGCAGCGGCCTGCATGGCGACCGGTGACACCAGGCGGTCGCGCTGGCCGGCGATCCACAGGCTGGGCTTGCCCAGCGTCGGCAGGGCGCCGCGCAGGTCGGTGCTTTCGAGCAGGCGAAGGCCTTCCAGCAGGGCGCGTTCAGTGGGGGCACCGCGCTCGACCAGGCGCTGGCGCAGTGTGCGCAGCTCCTCGCGGGCGTGCGCCGAGCCCATCACGTCCAGCGCCAGGAAGCGCTCCAGGGTACCGCCGAAATCGTTGGCCAGCTCGTGCCCGAACTGCTCGAACACCGCCGGTTCCACCGCGTGCGGCCAATCCTCGCCACGCACGAAACGCGGCGTGGCAGCGATCATCGCCAGCCCGCGTACCTTCGGCAGCGTTGCCGCCGCGTGCAATGCGAACAGGCCGCCCAGCGACCAGCCGCACCACACCGCCGGTGGCGTGGCCGCAGCAATGGCACTGACCACGAACGGCAGGCGCAGCGGCGTGGTGTCCTCGCGGCTGTGCCCATGGCCGGGCAGGTCGACAAGATGCAGGGTGAACTGGTCCGCAAGCCGCTGTACCAGCGGCGCGAACACGCCGCCCTGCAGGGCCCAACCGTGGATCAGTACCAGGTCCGGCCCACGGCCGGTGACTTCAATATGCATGGGCAACGAAACGGAACTCAGGCAAAAGCGGGCAGCGGCGGTGGGGCGGTTTCGCGTACGGCCAGGTCGACGCGATCGCGCGCGTTGGCGATGGCCTCGACCAGACCCCGCACCTGTTCCGGTGCATGCAGTGCGGACAGCGTAACGCGCAGGCGCGCCTTGCCTTCCGGCACTGTCGGCGGGCGGATCGCGCCGACCAGCCAGCCGGCCTGTTCCAGCGCCTTGGACATCGCCATGGCGCTGTGGTCATCGCCGCACAGCAGCGGCTGGATCGGCGTTTCCGAGGCCATCAGATCCAGCCCGTGGCGGCGTGCTTCGCTGCGGAACAGCGCGATCAGGTCGGCCAGCTTGGAGCGGCGCCAGTTGTCCCTGCGCGCCAGGCGCACCGCCTCGAGTGCAGCGGCGGCCATCGCCGGTGGCACGGCGGTGGTGTAGATGTACGGGCGCGCGGTTTCGGCCAGGTGCTCGACCAGATCGTCGCGGCCCAGCACCAGCGCACCGGAACCGCCCAAGGCCTTGCCCAGCGTCACCAGCTGCAGCGGTACGTCGTCCACGCCCAGGCCGGCGGCAGCAACGGCGCCACGGCCATCACCCACCACGCCGACGCCATGCGCGTCATCGACGTAGAACAACGCCTGCTGCAGGCGCGCGACCAGCGACAACGCACGCAGCGGCGCGATGTCGCCATCCATGCTGAAGACACCGTCGGTGGCCAGCATCGCCGCGCCGTCGGGTGCGTGCTTGAGCTGGCGCATTGCGCCTTCCGCATCCAGGTGCGGGTAGCGGCGCAGGCGCGCACCGGCCAGCCGCGTCGCATCGAGCAGGCTGGCGTGGTTGAGCTTGTCCTGCACGCATACGTCGTTCTCTTCGCTCAGCAGCGCCTGCTGCACCGCCAGGTTGGCGGCGAAGCCACTGCCGAACAGCAATGCACGCGGGTAACCCAGCCACTCGGCCACTTCGCGTTCGAGAGCGTCGTGCATCGCGTGGTGGCCGCAGACCAGGTGCGAGGCACCGGCACCGGCACCTTCGCGCGCAGCGGCGTCCTGCAGCGCATTGACCACGCTGAACTGCTGCGCCAGGCCCAGATAATCGTTGCTGCAGAAGCCGGTCAGCCACTGGCCGTCCACCTCAAGGCGCACGCCGTCGCGACGGGTGACCGTACGTCGCGGGCGGCGACGGCCTTGGGCATCGCGCAGAGCGCGCTGGGCGTGGAGGCGGGCGGTCAGGTCGGGGCGGGCCATGGTGGCTGAATGCGTCGACGGGGCGGCTAGGGTAGCGCGTTGCCGCGGCGCCTGCTTGCGGCCCGTCTCAGGCCGCGTGAGCGCAGCCGCAGCCGAGCGTATCGGCACTGATATCGGCGTGCACGGTACCGCCATGGTCATGGCCCTCGGCATCCACCTGTACCGCCATCGGCTGCAGGCCGAGCCGGGCGAACAGGGCCAGGTCGCGTTCGCTTTCCGGGTTGCCGGTGGTCAGCAGCTTGTCGCCGTAGAAGATCGAGTTGGCACCCGCCAGGAAGCACAGCGCCTGCAGTTCGTCACTCATCGCCTCGCGCCCGGCCGACAGCCGCACCATCGAGCGCGGCATGGCGATGCGCGCCACTGCGATCATGCGCACGAACTCGAACGGGTCCAGCTCGGCACTGCCATGCAGCGGCGTGCCCGCCACCTGCACCAGCTTGTTGATCGGCACCGAATCCGGATGCGCCGGCAGCGTGGCCAGCGCCAGCAGCAGGCCGACGCGCTGCGCGCGCGTCTCGCCCATGCCGACGATGCCGCCGCAGCAGGTCTTCAGGCCGGCATCGCGCACGTGTTCCAGCGTATCCAGGCGGTCCTGGTACTGGCGCGTGTGGATGATCGAATCGTAGTAGTCCGGCGCGGTGTCGAGATTGTGGTTGTAGTAGTCCAGGCCTGCATCCTTCAACGCGCGCGCCTGCTCGCTGCTGAGCATGCCCAGCGTGGCGCAGGTCTCCAGCCCCAGTGCCTTCACCCCGGCGATCATCGCCGCCACCTTCGGGATGTCGCGGTCCTTCGGCGAACGCCATGCGGCGCCCATGCAGAAACGCGAGGCGCCGGCGGCCTTGGCCTGGCGCGCCTTGGCCAGCACCGCATCGGTCTCCATCAGCTTCTGCGCGTTCACCCCGGTGTTGTAGCGCTGCGCCTGCGGGCAGTACGCGCAGTCTTCCGGGCAGCCACCGGTCTTCACCGACAGCAGCGTGGAAACCTGCACCTGCGCCGGATCGAAGTGCTCGCGGTGCACCGCGGCGGCGCGGAACAGCAGCTCGGGGAACGGCAGATCGAACAGCGCCTGCAGTTCGTCGTGTTGCCAGTCGTGGCGGATGGCAGCAGCCATGGCGGGACCTTGGGTACGAGTGGAGCGAGGGCGGCAGTGTGGGTGGGCGCTCTCGACCTGTCAACCATGTTGATGATTAATTGGTTTACGGCGTAAGGGGTGCTGAAACGACACTCTGCGGTGTAAGTTTGCTGCTGCGTACGGATTCGCGAGTTTCCCTTGGACAGCTATCAGACCTATACGCCCCGCCGTGATGCCGTCCTGTGCAGCCTTGCCGAACTGCCCGACGGTGGCCTGCGCGTGGTGCTGGATGATCTGCGCCACGCCGACACGCCTGGGCAGTGGAAGAACCACGTCTTCGTGACCTTCAAGGACTACCCGGCAGGGCAGCTCGATCCGGCGACGTTGCCGAAGGAGGAACTCGAGGCCTTCGGCCACTATGTGCTGGTTCGCCTGTTGGCCATCAATGGCTGCCTGCGCGATACGGACGAGCGCTCCGACAACGATGCCCATCTCACTGACCAGCAGCGGCAGAGCATCGCCGCGCTGACCAACGAGGACATCGCCTCGATCGATGAGCAACTGTTCTCCCTCTGCGACGGGCAGTTCCGAAAGATCGCCTGCATTGTGGGCATGGCCATGTCGCTGCAGCCGGAGTGCCGATCGGGAATTCCCGATGAGTTCTATGCACGGCGTGTACGCATGCTGGTGGAACGGGGCGTGTTGCAGGCGCAGGGCGACCTCACGCGGATGGGCTGTTGCGAGGTGCGCGTCCGGTAGCAGGCTTGCGCCAACCAGGACGTCGTTGGAACTGCGCCTGTATCTACCTGCTGGAAGGACACATGCTGAAGTCCATCCGGAAGATGGCGCCAGCTGAGGCAACGAAAGAAGAATGCGCATGGAACCGGACACGAAGCCGCAGGGCGAAAAGCTGCTGATACTTGATCTGGATGAGACGCTGGTGCATGCCAGCGAGCGCGAACTGGAGCGACCCGCGGATTTCCGCCTCGTCGGCTACCACGTCTACCTGCGGCCCCACCTGCAGGCATTCCTCGACTATGCCTTTGCCCATTTCACGGTGGGTGTGTGGACGTCCTCCGGCCAGCTGTACGCCGAACCGCTGGTGGACCGCCTGATGCCGGGGCGTCCGCTGGCGTTCCTGTGGTCCGCGCAGCGGTGCAGCACGGCCCGTGATTGGGAAACCGGCGGTTACGCCTCGCAGAAGCGGCTGGGCAAGCTGAAGCGCTACGGCTTCCGTTTGGAGCAGATGATCGGTATCGATGACACGCCCGGCAAGTACGCCAGAAACTACGGAAATCTGGTCGAGGTGCGTGAGTTCACCGGTGATCCGGCTGATGACGAGCTGGCCCATCTGCCGCTGTATCTGGAGTGGCTGCGGCAGCAGCCCAACGTGCGTGCGGTGGAGAAGCGGCGGTGGCGGGAGCGTCTGCCCGCATAGGTATCTGCACACGGCAGGTGCTGTCGGCGAGCACCCGCACTCGTGCGTTTCACCGCATCCTGCAAGGCCTGCAGCCACAATAACCGCTGCCCAACGCAAGCGCTGGCGCGCAGACTGTGCCAATGACCGATCTCCATCGCCTTCGCGGCCGCATCACCGCGCTGGTCCTCAGCGAGGCCTGGCGCCGCCGCGCCGCGCTCTGGGGCGGTGCCGTGGCCGTGGCGCTGGTGGCGATCCTGTTCGCCAAGGCCAGCGATGCGGCCTTCCATCTGTTCCAGCGCATCACCTCGCACTCGCCGTGGTGGGCCCTGCTGCTCACGCCGGGCATCTTCGCACTGCTGGCCTGGCTGACCTCCGGCGTGCTGAAACCCACGCGGGGCAGCGGTATTCCGCAGGTCATCGCTGCGCTGGACAAGGCCGATGAGCCGTTCCGGAAAACCAACCTGTCACCCGTGGTTTCGGCCGGCAAGCTGCTGCTGACCTCGCTGTCGTTGCTGGGTGGTGCATCGGTCGGCCGCGAGGGCCCGACGGTTCATGTGGGCGCCAGCCTGATGTACCTGTTCGGCCGCTGGTTCGGCTTCAAGGATCCGCGCGAGCTCTCGCACTTCCTGTTGGCCGGTGGCGCTGCCGGTATTGCGGCGGCGTTCAACACGCCGCTGGCGGGCATCGTCTTCGCCATCGAGGAGCTCAGCGGCCGTTTTGAACATCGCTTCTCCGGCACCCTGTTGACCGCGGTGATCGTCGGTGGCGTGGTATCGCTCGGTCTGTTGGGCAACTACACCTATTTCGGCCATGTGAGCGCACGCCTGCCGCTGGGCCAGGGCTGGCTGGCAATCCTGCTGTGCGGCGTGGTGGCGGGGCTGCTGGGCGGGCTGTTCGCACGTGCCGTGCTGGCCAGCGCTGCGGGTCGCCCGCGTTGGCTCGGGCTACTGCGGCAGCGGCATCCGGTGCTGTTGGCCGCAGGCTGTGGCCTGGTGGTGGTACTGCTCGCCCTGGTGTTCGGTGAAGGCGCGTTCGGCACCGGTTACGAGCAGGCGCGCAGCCTGGTGCAGGGCCAGGCAATGGTCGGCCACGAGTTCGGCTTGATGAAGCTGCTGGCCAATCTGGCCTCGTACGTGGCGGGCATTCCCGGTGGCCTGTTCTCGCCTGCGTTGGCGGTCGGCGCGGGACTCGGCCACAACCTGGCAGTGCTGATGCCGGGCGTGGACCCGCGCGCGTTCGTGCTGCTGGGCATGTGTGCCTACCTGACCGGCGTCACCCAGGCACCGCTGACCTCGGCGGTGATCTCGCTGGAGCTGACCGACAGTGGCGACCTGCTGTTGCCGATCCTGGCGACGGTGCTGATCGCCCGTGGTGTGTCCGGGCTGGTGTGCAGGGTACCGATCTATCGCGGGTTGGCGGAGCTGTTGATGGTGCCGAAACCGGCTGGAGATATGGCTGTCGAGGCGCCTGCCGTGCGAACCTCCCGCACCCGCGAAAATGGAGATGACTAGGAGCAATGCAGCCTGGAGCAGCAATGTTCCTCCGACAGGAGGTGTTGGCGACGTTGCGGTGCTACTTCGTCACCGATGATGGCTCGCTTCCGGAAGTGGAGCTCGCGTACCGTGAGGCCGCCGGGACGGCCGATGCGTTCGCCTATCTGTTTGCCTGCGGTGCCCGCGTCGCGGGTTCTGGAAGCGTGCATCTCTGGCACCGTGCGGAAGATCGTGGTCAGCCGTTCATGGGACCGGGCGACGCGCGACGCGTTCTCCAGGGCGAAGTGGAACCCTTCCATGTCGGCCTTGCAGACATTGCCTGCGGCGGCGTTCTTCTGCCAGAACTGGGTGTGCTCGTCATGCGCCATGGGTTGACGCTCGACTACCGCATGGGATCGTCATGGGGCCAGCGGGAGGTCCAGGCCTTCCTGCTCCTTCTGCACCAGTTGCAGCGGCGGGGTGGCGTGATGACCGTTCCCTGGTGGGGTGAAGAAGGCCAGCGCAGGTTCGAGACCGCGTTGGCAGCCGTTGAGATGTGTTGAGCGGGTTCGCCCCAGCGCAGGCACGCAACTGATCGACGACATTCATTGCTTCAATCAACGCGATCAATCAGCCCTCCATCTTCACTCCAGTAGTGAAGCTGATTCCGCGTTGCACCGTCTACCCGATGCCACGCGCGACGCAGAAGATGCGTCCACGCCGGGGCTGCACCCGGACCTGCATCGAGAGCGCGACCATGATCAACTGCCGTATCCGCAGCCTGGCGGCTGCCGTCCTGGCCCTGGCCAGTTCCCCCGCGCTGGCGTTGGCGGGCACCCCAATGCTACCCAGCGAGCGCAGCATCGGCACCCTCGAACCGGTGGCGCGTTTCGAAGGCGCCATGCCCACCAGCGTGGCGGTATCTGAAACCGGGCGCATCTTCGTCAACTTCCCGCGCTGGGGCGATGAGGTGGCCTACAGCGTGGCCGAATGGCGCGACGGCCGCGCCGTGCCCTATCCGGATGCGCGCATCAACAGCGCGGAAGGAGCGGACCCGGCTGCACACTTCATCAGCGTGCAGAGCGTGGTGGCCGATGGCCAGGGTCGCCTCTGGGTGCTGGATACCGCTGCGCCGGGCTTCTCCGCTCCGCAGGCCGGCGGGGCCAAACTGGTGGCGATCGACCTTGCCACCGACAGCGTGGCAAGGACGCTGGTGTTTCCGGCCAACGTCATCGATGCGCGCACCTATGTCAACGATGTGCGATTCGACTTCCGGGTCGGCCGCGAGGGCGTGGCCTACGTGACCGATTCGTCGCTGAGTGGTATCGGCGGCATCATCGTGATCGACCTCGCCACTGGCGTCGCGTCCAAGCGCCTGGTCGGTCATGTGTCCACATCGGCGGATCCGGCATTCGTACCGATCGTGGAAGGGCAGCAGATGCGACTGCGTAACGCCGATGGTTCGTCGGCGCCGTTCACCGTGGCCGCCGATGGCATCGCCCTGTCGCCCGATGGCGGCACCCTGTTCTACACGCCCTTGTCCAGCCGTCATCTGTACAGCGTGCCGACCGCGCTGCTGCGCGACCCGGAGGTGAGTGAAGCGGAACTGGCGGCGGCGGTGGTCGACCTGGGCGACAAGGGCGCCTCCGATGGCATGGAGATGGACGCCAACGGGCGGCTGTATGCCAGCGACTACGAGCACAACGCCATCCATGCCCGCGACGCGCAGGGGCGATGGACGACGGTGGTGCACGACCCGCGCATCCTGTGGCCGGATACGCTGTCGATGGGGCCGGACGGCTATCTGTATTTCACCGCCAACCAGCTGCATCGACAGGCCGGCTTCAATGGCGGCGTGGATCGCCGGCAGAAGCCCTACATGGTGTACCGCACGCGTGTGGATGCCGCACCTGCGCCGACGCGGTGAAGTGCTCCGTAAACGGGTAAGGATGCCTACGGGTTGAAGGGCGTGCGCCTGATGGCCCCGGGGCCGCGGCGCGATCACGCTGTAGCGCATGCCGGCCCTGTCCACGCCCACTCGTCTTCTGCAGGCAGCGCTTCGCGTGCTGCTGCCACTGCGCTGCCTGGTCTGTGGCGAGCCGGGCCACGATGAACTTGACCTGTGCAGCGCCTGCCTCGCCGATCTGCCCTGGGCCGGTCGTGCCTGCCTGCGCTGTGCACTCCCGCTACCCGGGAACGCCCTGATCGTCTGCGGCATATGCCGCGACGAGGCGCCGCCACAGTCCGCCACGCATGCCAGCCTGCTGTACCTTCCCCCCGTCGATCAGCTGTTGGTGCGCTACAAGTTCCATCAGGACCTGGCGGCCGGGCGCCTGCTCGCGCAGCTGATGCAGCGCGCACCACCCCCCTGGTCGTGCACGCCGCTGGTGCCGGTCCCGCTCCACAATCGACGCCTGCGCCAGCGCGGCTACAACCAGGCTGCCGAATTGTGCCGTCTGCTGCCGATGCCGGTCTGGCAGGGGCTTTACCGACGCCGCCACACCGCGCCGCAGTCCGAGCGCAGCGCAGAACAGCGCAGGGACAATCTCTTTGACGCATTCGGCACGCGCTTGTCGCCGCCGACACGGCTGACCGTCGTGGACGATGTGATGACCACCGGCAGCACAGTGATGGAAATCGCCGAGACGTTGCGGCTGGCCGGTGCCAGGGACGTGCGGGCATGGGTGTGCGCACGGGTGCCGTGATGACCGGAGCGATTGACATCGCATGACGGCAGCTGAAGGATGCCCATCCTTCAGCGCGCGGTGCTCGACTGCATCGCCGCAATGGGTGCACGGATGCAAAGACCCTAAAGTTCCGCGCACTCCCGCCGATAGCGGTTGGCGGTCGAGTCGGTGTCGGTCGCACGTTCTCTCTGCACGATGTCTGTTCACAGCTTCAGGTCTGTACCAATGCTGGACAAGGAAGTCGTTGATGGGTAACAGAAAAGCAGGATGCAGCATGCGTGCCGTTCTGGGCACTGCGGGGCTGTTGTTGATCGGCGTCGTGCATGCGCAGTCGGCCAGTCCCTCGTTCGCCGAGCAGCAGGAACTGCGCGAACGCGCCGAGCGCGAGGCACGCGAGCGTGAGCAGCGGCAGGCATTGCCGGATGTATCACGTGAACAGCCGGCCGCTGCCACCGATCTGCATTCGCTGGCACTGCCGGACGAAGAACCGTGCTTCACCCTGCAGCAGCTGCAGCTCGACGGCGCGCATCTGGCGCAGTTCGCGTTCCTGCAGCGCTATCTCGACCGCTACCGTGGCCGCTGCGTGGGCCAGCAGGGCATTGCGCTGATCGTGCGGCGTGCCTCGGATCTGGCGCTGGCCAAGGGTTACGTGACCACCCGCATCGGCCTGCCCGAGCAGAGTCTGGGCAGTGGAACCCTGCGCCTGCAGCTGGTACCGGGCGTGATCCGGCAGATCCGCTTCAACGCGGAAGAGGTTCCCGATTCGATGTGGAAGAGTGCGTTTCCCGCGCGGCCGGGGGATGTGCTCAATCTGCGCGCGTTGGAACAGGGCCTGGAGCAGCTCAAGCGCGTTCCGTCGCAGGACGTGAACATGGAGCTGGTGCCGGGCGAGGCGCCCGGCGAGTCGGACGTGGTCATCAGCATCCGCCACGGCAAGCGCTGGCGTGCGTCGGTGTCGCTGGATGATGCCGGCAGCCGTGCGACCGGAAAGCAGCAGGTCGGTGCGACCGCGTGGGTGGACAACCTGGCTCGCGTCAACGACCTGCTCAGCGTTGGCGTCAGCAGCGACGGCAGTGCCGACAAGGGCCGGGGTACCCACGGTTTCAATGCGTCGTGGTCGGTTCCGCTGGGCAACTGGCGTTTCAGCACCAGCACCTACAGCTCGCGCTACAAGCAGACCATCGCCAGCAACGCCGACACGTTCGCCAGCACCGGCACCTCCAGCAACGTCGACCTGGCCGTGGAACGGCTGCTGGTGCGCGGCAAGAGCTATCGCAGCGGCATCGAGCTGCGCGTGGCGCAACGGTCGTCGCACAGCTACGTGGAAGGCGTGGAGATCGAAGGCCAGCGCCGCCGTACCACCTCGGTCGAGCTGGCGCTGCTGCACCGCCAGTACCTGGGGCGGGTCCAGGCCGATATCCGCCTGGCACACCGCCGTGGCGTGCCATGGTTGGGGGGCGATGATGACGCCGTGGGCCGCGATGGCCTGGCGCCGACCTTCCGCTATGGGCTGACCACGCTGGATGTCGGCGCCGGCGGCGCATTGACCTCCGGGCCGCGCCCGTTGGCATGGAACACCGCGCTCCGCTACCAGTGGAGCGAGGACACGCTGTACGGCTCGGAGTTCATCAGTGTCGGTGGCCGCTACACCGTCAACGGCTTCGACGGCGAGGTGCCACTCGGCGGCAGCCGTGGCGGCTACTGGCGCAACAGCATCAGCTGGATGGCACATCGCGCCATCGCGCCCTATGCGGGCATCGATATCGGCCACATCGAGCGCGACGACCGCCAGGGGATCGGCGGCGGAACCCTCAGCGGCGCCCACCTGGGTGCACGTGGCGAGCTGGGCGGATTGGCGTGGGATGGCTTCGTCGGCGTACCGATGAGCCGCCCGGCGTGGCTCAAGCATGAGGCACGCGGGCACGTGATCGGATTCCGCGCGTCCTGGCAGTTCTGATCCGGCTGGAAGCACCGTCGCCAGGTGGCGATGTGATCGGGTTGTTGTGTGTGCAGTTCCCCCTGGGTTGATGGAAGCACCTGGCATGAAGAACGTATTCCGCAGTCTGTCCCTGTCCGCTTCGGGCGCCGGTTGGGCCACGCGCCTGCGCATCGCGATGGCGAGCGCCACCCTGGCATTGGCGTTCCTGGCCCCGGGCAGCTCATTTGCCCAGGTGCAGGTGCAGGCCGGCGAGCAGGCACGGGCCGACCAGGCGGCGAACGGTGTGCCGGTCATCCAGATCAACCGGCCCAACGCGGGCGGCGTATCGCACAACCGCTTCCAGGACTACAACGTCGGGCGCGAGGGGCAGATCCTCAACAACAGCGCGAGCACCGTGCAGACGCAGCTGGGTGGCTACATCCAGGGCAACGGCAACCTGCAGCCGGGCCAGTCGGCACGATTGATCCTCAACGAGGTGACATCCACCAACGCCTCGCGCCTGCAGGGCCACATCGAGGTGGCGGGGCGCTCGGCGGCGGTGATCGTCGCCAACCCCAATGGCATCACCTGCGATGGCTGCGGCTTCATCAATACCACCCGTGGCACGCTGACCACCGGCACCCCGGTGTTCGGCAACGATGGCAGCCTGTCGGCGTTCCGGGTGTCCCGCGGAACGATCCGCCTGGAAGGCAATGGCCTGGATGCCGGCAACCTGGAAGGTGTCGACCTGCTGGCCCGCGCGGTGCAGCTCAACGCCGGCCTGTGGGCACGCCAGGTGAACGTGGTGACCGGCGCCAACCAGATCGATGCCCAGACGCTGGCGACGCAGGCGATCAGCGGAGAAGGCGAACGCCCGCAGTTCGGCCTGGACGTTGCTGCTCTCGGTGGCATGTACGCAGGCAAGATCCGCCTGGTCGGCACCGAGGCCGGCGTGGGCGTGCGCAGTACCGGCCAGATGGTGGCCGATGCGGGGGACTTCATCCTGACCCAGGCCGGCGACGTCCGCCTGGCAGGGCGCACCGCCGCCGCAGGCCGCCTGCAGATCGAGGCCGAGGGCGACCTGAAGGCCGACGGCACGCAGTACGCGCAGGGGGATCTTCAGATCCGTGCCCGGCAGGCGTCGCTTGCCGGTTCCACGTCGGCGGGCGGTGCGATGGCGGTACGCGTCCTCCAGAATCTCGACCTGGCCGGCAGCACGCAGGCCGCGCAGATGCAGCTGGACGCCGGTGGCACGCTGACGCTGGCTGACACGGTGAAGAGCGCGGGCAGCATCGCGCTGGCTGCCGCACAGGTGCAGAACCGTGCACAGGTGACCGCAGGCGCCGGGCTTGCCGTGCGTGCCGACACGCTGGCGCAGGGCAAGGGCGCGCGCCTGGGCGCGCAGGCCGTGCTCGATGTGCAGGCGCGCCAGGTGGACAACGCTGGCCTGCTGCTGGGCAACCAGGGCGTACGGATGATGGCCGCGCAGCTGCACAACGCCGGCCAGCTGTACAGCGACGCCGACGTCGAACTCGACGCGGCCAGCATCGACAACGAGGGCATCATCGGTGCCGGTGCCAACCTGCGTGCGGCGGCCGACCGCATCACCCAGCTGAAGGGTGCCGAGCTGTCTGCGGGCGCGCTGCTGAAGATCCAGGCGCGCCAGCAGCTGGACAACGCCGGACGCATCCTCTCCGAGCAGGCGCTGGAACTGTCTGCCGGCGGCGTGGACAACCAAGGCACCCTTGAGGCCCGCCAGGCCGCGCTGGCGGTCGACCGTCTGCGCAACAGCGGCACGCTGCAGGCGGTGGACCTGCTGGCACTGAAGGCCAACGCCCGCATCGACAATGACGCCACCGGCAGCATCCAGGGGGGCAAGGGCCTGCAGGTCGACGCCGATGTGCTGGACAACGCCGGCATCATCGGCAGTGCGGCCGATGCCCGCCTGGCCGCTGCCACGCTCGACAACCGCAACCGGCTTGAAGCCGGCGGTACCCTGACCCTGCAGGGTGGCGCGCTGCGCCAGCAGGCGGCCGCCACGGCGCTGGCACGCGTGGTGGCCGTGGACGTGCAGAAGGTCATCAACGACGGTCGCCTGCATGGCCAGCAGGCAATGGACCTGCGCGCCACTGAGCTGAGCAACAGTGGTGTGATCTACGGTCGCGACCGCTCACAGCTGCGCACCACCACATTGGACAATGCCGGCGTGATCGCCAGCGATGGCGCGCTTGATGTGCGCGCGGATGCATTGCACAACCGCGCCGGCGGCAACCTGTCCAGTGCGCAGTCGCTGCAGCTGGATGCGGTGACGCTGGACAACGCAGGCAACGTGTTCGCCAAGGGCGCGCTGACGGCCAAGGCCGATGTGATCGACAACCGTGGCGACCTCTACGGCGCCGGCGATGTCGATGTCACCGCGCGCGATTCGCTGGACAACCAGGGCAGCCTGGTGGCCGGCCAGGCGTTGCAGGCGCGGGGCCGGACCCTGCGCAGCCAGGGTGAACTGGGCAGCGAGCGTGGCAACGTGCAGCTCGGCAGTGACCAGGCCCTGGTGCTGGGCGGGCGTGCGCTGGCCGCCGGCACGCTCACCGCCCACGCAGGCGGCAGCCTGGAACAGTCGGGCAAGGTCTTTGCGCAGCAGGGCGTCGCGCTGTCCGCCGATAGCGACGTGACGCTGAAGGGAACAATCGACAGCGCCGCCGATCTGCAGGTGCACAGCGGTGGCGACCTGGACAACCAGGCGGCGCTGTTCGCCAGCGGCGCGCTGTCGCTGCAGGCCGTGCAGGCACTGCGCACGGCGGCCGACGTGCAGGCGCGCACCGTCACGCTGCAGGCCGCCCAGGCCAGCAATCGCGGGCGCGTGCTTGCCTCGGGTGACATCGAGGTACGGGCAGGGCAGATCGACAACAGCGGCGTGATCGTGGCGGGCCTGCTGGCCGACGGCAAAGTCGGCAGCACCGGCAGCGTCACCCTTGATGCGCGCCAGCAGCTGCGCAACGCCGGCCAGATCAACGCCGGCCAGCAGGTTCACCTGCTGGGCGACAGCCTGCTGCTGGAAGGTGGCCAGGTCTGGTCGGGTGACACCCTGCTGGCCCAGGCGCGCTCCGGCGAGTGGCGCAATGCCGGTGGCAGCCTGACCGCGATCGGTCTGCTCGACCTGCGTGCCACCGACCTGCTGCGCAATGCGGGTAGCCTGCAGGGCACGCGCATCGGCCTGTTGGCGGCCGCGCTGGACAACAGCGCCGGCGAACTGCTGCAGACCGGCACCGATCCGTTCGAGCTGAGCCTGTCAGGCGCGCTGCGCAATGCAGGCGGGCGCATCGCCGCCAACGCCGGCAATGTCCATCTGCGGGCGGCGCAGCTGCTGAACCAGGGCGGTCGCATCGAGCATGCGGGCACGGGTGTGCTGAAAATCGAGACCGGCACGCTGGACAACAGCAATGCCGGCCTGATCGTCGGCAACGGCGAGGCGGAGGTGGCCGTTGCCGGTCGCCTCGACAACAGCGGCGGTACGTTGACCGCGGGCACCGGTGCGCGCGTGACCGGTACGGAGATCGTCAACGCCGGTGGCCGCCTTGACGCCGGCGGCACCCTCATCGTGGACGCCACGGGGGCATTGGACAACCGCACTGGCACCATCGTGCAGCGTGGCGCCGGCCAGCTGCAGGTGCTGGCCTCCCAGCTGGACAACAGCAATGGCCTGCTGGGGGCCGAGGGCAACGCCCGCGTGACCAGCCGCACGGGCGACCTGCGCAACGTGGATGGCAACCTGTACGCCCGCCAGGAACTCGCGCTCGACGTGGCCGGTGGGCTGGCCAACCAGCGTGGCCTGGTCCACGGCGGCACCTCGCTGGATCTGCAGATCCGCCAGGCACTGGACAACAGCCAGGGCAACATCGAAGCACAGGGCTCGGCGAGCATCCGTGCGGCGTCGGTGGACAATCGTGGCGGCCGCATCGTGGCCAACGGCACCGGGCAGCTGACGCTGGAATCGGCCGGTGCGCTGGACAACCGTGGCGGCACCTTGGGCAGTACCGGTGGTGCGCTGACGCTGACAGCAGGCAGCGTGGACAACCGCGCCGAAGGCGGCCAGGCCAAGCTGGTGGCTGGAACCGACCTGCGCCTGCAGACCGCTTCGCTGGACAACGCCGGCAGCATGGTCCACGCCGCCAATACCCTGTACCTGGAGCGCGCAGGCGCACAGGTATTCAACGTTGGTGGCCAGCTCAGCGCAGGCAACCTGCTGCGCCTGGATCTTGCCGCGCTGGACAACAGCAACGGCCGGCTGCTCAGTCGCCAGAGCCAGCTGACGTTGGGCAGCCTGGCCAATGGTGGCGGCGAAATCAGCGCCTATGAAGCACTCGGCGCACGCCTGCAGGCCTTCAGCGGCATCGGCCGCCTGTTCGGCGGCAGCGAGCTGCGCCTGACGCTGGCCGGTGACTACGTGCATGGCAACGGCCAGCGCCTGGAGAGCAACGGACTGCTGAAGCTGGACGTTGCCGGCGCACTGGTCAACCAGGGGCGCCTGGAGAGCAAGGGCACCCTTGAAGTCTCGGCGGCCCGGATCGAGAACACCACCGGTGCATTGCTCAATGCCACGGCAGGCAATGGCAGCGGCCGCGTTGTGCTGACCACGGCAGGTGACTTCAGCAATGCCGGTCGCGTTGACGGCGATACGGTGGAGGTGTCGGCTGCCAACATCACCAACACCGGCACCCTGATGGGCAACGCGCTGGAACTGCGCGCCTCGCGCATCACCAACGGCCGCGACCTGGGCGACACGCTGGTCGCACGCGACTACAACGAAGGGCTGATGGCGGCCACCGGCCGCATCAACCTGTATGCCAACTACATCGACAACCTCGACGGCGAGCTCTTCAGCCTGGGCGATATCCGCCTGCAGGGCTGGAACGGTGGCAATGCCCAGCAGATCCGCAACCGCTCCGGGCGCATCCAGGCCGAGAACGACCTGATCCTGGCTGCGCTGGGCGTGGCCAACGAGCGCCGTGTGCTGGTCACCCAGCACAAGGTCTACAGCGGCAACGAGGGCGCTGCCGACCCGGACAGCGGGACGTTCAGGGTCGATGGCATCGACGGCCCGGCACCACCGGGCAAGCTGTGCCCGGGCGACTGTGCCGTGCTGGAAGTCTGGACCGAGCACAAGGACCTGGTGCTCGAAGGCACCACCGTCATCGCCGCCAGCGCGGCGTCGCAATTGATTTCCGGTCGCGACATGCAGATGTCCGGCGGCTCGGTCGACAACCGGAACTCGGCCATCGCCGCTGGTCGCAACCTCTCGATCAACGGCCGCGGCTCGTCCAACAGCGAAGACCCCAACGACTGGGCCGGCGTGGTCAACAACGAGGCGCTGGCCGGCTACAAGGTGGTCCAGCGTACGTCGACCATCGACTACACCTACCGCCCTTGCCCCAGCCGCTGCGACTTCGAGATCTATGGCGGCAGCCGCGCGCTGGGCACCAGCACGGTCACCAAGCAGGTCACGCTGGCCGGCGGCAATGCCAGCATCACCGCCGGCCGCAAGGTGCAGATCGAAGCGCGCGAGGTCAACAACGCCGTGGTCACCGCGCACAGCGGTGGCACGCCGTTGGACGTTGCCGGTTGGCAGGGCAACAACGCCTACGCACCCGAACTGGGCCAGCAGCAGGGCGCCGGCGCGGTCGGTGGCAACGCTGGCGCACCGGGTGCACAGCAGGGCGTTGCCACCGGGCCTGCCAGCGCGCAGGCGCAGGGTGCGGGCACGGCCGGTGATACCGGCTCCCCTGGCCCTGGCCGTGTCACCACGGTGCCACCGCCGCAGGTGGTGGGCAGCCCGCAGAATCCGCTGCCGGGCCTGTCGCTGCCCAGTGGCGGCCTGTACACGGTCAATCCGGGCAACCAGCGCTGGCTGGTGGAAACCGATCCGCGCTTCGCCAATTTCGGGCAGTGGATCGGCTCGGACTACATGTTCCAGCGCCTGAACCTGGACCCCGACAAGCAGTTGCGTCGGATGGGTGACGACTTCTACGAGCAGCGCCTGGTGATGGAACAGATCACCGGCCTGACCGGGCGTCGCTACCTGGATGCCGACCAGGGCGATGGCATGGGCCAGTACCGCGCCATGATGGATGCCGGCGTCAGCGAAGCCGCGCGCCAGCAGCTGAGCGTGGGCGTGGCGCTGTCGGCCGAACAGGTGGCCGCGCTCAACGAAGACATCGTGTGGATGGTCGCCCAGGAAGTGGACGGCCAGAAGGTGCTGGTACCGGTGGTGTACCTGTCCCAGGCCACCGCCAACCGCCTGCAGCTGGGGGGCGCCGCCATCGCCGGCGAGTCGGTGGAGATCCGCGCCGGCAATGTGTCCAACCAGGGCATGATCCGCGCCGATGATCGATTGACCATCGATACCGGCAGCCTGCTCAACGACCGTGGTGGCATTTCCGCTGGCGGCAATGCCCGCATCACCGCCGTGGAGGACATCCTCAACAACAGCGGCCTGATCCAGGGCGGCAGCGTGGCCCTGGTGGCCGGCCGCGACCTGAAGAGTGTCAGCGGCATCGACGTGGCCAGCATCCGTAGTGGCGGCAGCCTGGCGCTGGAAGCCGGGCGTGACCTGGCACTGGTCGGTTCGCAGACCAGTGCCCGCGGCAACGCGGCGCTGGAGGCCGGCCGCGACCTCAACCTCACCACGCAGATGCAGGGTGATGGCAGCCTGCGCCGCACCACGCTGGATGCCGGCGGCAGCCTGTCGCTGGATGCCGGCCGCGATCTGAACCTGACGGCAGTGACTGCCAAGGCCGGCGACAACGTCCATGCCACGGCCGGCAACGACATCAACCTCAACGCACTGACCACCACCGAACAGGGCGGCTGGGGCAGCAACCGCTACGCGCGCGAAACCCTCAACGCCAGCGGCATCGAGGCCGGTGGCTCGCTGGGCATGCAGGCCGGGCAGGACGTGAACCTGCAGGCCGCGCAGCTGAAGGCCGGCGACGGCCTGGCCGTGGTGGCTGGGCGCGATCTCAACCTGCAGGCCGAAACCACCACCAACACCAGCCAGCAGCAGAGCCGTGGCAAGCGGTTCTCGCAGACCACGCAGAGCATGGACGAAACCGTGCACGGCACTTCGCTGCAGGCCGGCGGCGACATCGCGCTGGTGGCTGGACGTGATGCCAACCTCACTGCCACGCAGGTCGGCAGCACCGACGGTGGCATCAGCATCGCGGCCACGCGCGACGTGAACCTGCTGGCGGCGCAGGAAGACCACAGCTGGGAGCAGGAGACCACGCGCAGGAAGAAGGGCCTGCTGTCGAGCAAGACCACCACCACTTACGACGCGACCCGGGACAGCCTGGTGGTGGGCACCACGCTCAGCGGCGAGACCGTCACCATCGGCGCCGGTCGTGACGTCGTCGCGCAGGCGGCGCAGGTGGCAGCCACCGGTGATGTGGTGGTGGCCGCTACCCGTGACCTGACCATTGGCGCGGCAACCTCCACGCACAGCGAAGAGCACGACAAGACCGTCAAGCGCTCGGGCGTGTTCGGCGGTGGTGGCTTCAACCTGACCATCGGCCAGAGCAAGCTGGAAAAGGGCCTGGAGATCGAGCAGAGCGCGCCGCAGGGCAGCCTGATCGGTTCAACCGATGGGCGGGTCAACCTGAGTGCCGGCAATACCCTGCACATCACCGGTTCGGACGTGCTTTCGAAGACCGGTACGCAGCTGGTGGGCGGGCAGGTGGTGATCGACGCAGCGCAGGGCACCACCGACGTACACCAGAGCACCAAGCAGAAGAGTGCTGGCATCAACGTCGGCCTGACCGGCGGTGTGGTGGACGCCGCCCTGGCCGCCTACGGTGCGGCCAAGGCCGCCGGCAATGCGCAGGATGACCGTCTGAAGGCGCTGTACGCGGTGCAGGCGGCCAATGCCGCCGCTGGCGTGGGCGGCGCCATGCAGCAAGGCGCCTCCGGCGCTACCGACGGCGTGAGCCTGCGCATCGGCATCGGGGCCTCCAGTTCCAGTGCCAGCCAGACCAGCCACGACCAGTCGGCGGTGGGCAGCACCATCCGCAGCCAGGGCGACGTCAGCATCGTCGCCACCGCCGGTGACCTGAGCATCATCGGCAGCCAGGTGAAGGGTGACAACGTGGCGCTGGCCGCGCGGGACAACATCACCCTGCGCAGCGAAGCGGAAGACCACACGCAGTCGTCGAAGAACAAGAGCGGCAGCGGTGAGATCGGCTTCAGCATCGGCGCGCAGACCGGTTGGTACGTGTCGGCCAGCACCGCCAAGGGCAAGGGCAGCGGCAACGGCACCACGCATGTTGAAACCGTGGTGGACGCCGACCGCAACCTGACCGTCATCAGTGGCAAGGACACCACGCTGCAGGGTGCCCAGCTGAGCGGCGACAAGGTGGTGGCCAGCATCGGCGGCAACCTGTCCATCATCAGCGAGCAGGACACCGACGACTACGCCAGCAAGCAGACCCAGGCTGGCGGCACGTTCGTGTACGGCAGCGGCGGCACCGTCAACATCGGCCAGCAGAAGGTCGAGAGCCACCTGCGCAGCGTGCAGGAACAGAGCGGCATCGTTGCCGGCAGCGGTGGCTTCAACATCACCGTAGGCGGTAACACGCACCTGGAAGGCGGCGTGATCGGCAGTACTGCCGATGCCTCGAAGAACCGCCTGGATACCGGCAGCCTGACCGTTGTCGACATCGAGAACGAATCCCGCGCCAAGACCAGTGGCGGTGGCATCGGCACCGGTATGAGCAGCGGAGGTGGCATCAGCAACCCGCTGGGGAGCGCGGCCGGCGCAGGGCTGAGCCTGCTGGGCGGCACCAAGAAGAACGACAGCAGCACCACGCGCTCGGACATCGCCGCCGGCACGGTGGTGGTGCGCGATGGCAATGAGAGTGCCCTGGCCGGTCTTGATCGGACCGCGACCGGGTTTGATACCGACAGTGCGCTGTCGGCCGTTGACCTGCGCAAGATGCAGGAGCGCGCCGAGGTGATGCAGCTGGGTGGGCAGCTGCTGTTCAAGGGCGTGGGTGACCTGGGCGGCTACCTGAGCCAGAAGGCGGAGACCGAAGAAGGCAAGGCGTTCTGGGCCGACGGCGGCAACGGACGCGCGCTGCTGCACGGCATGGCCGGTGCGGCGATGGCCGCGCTGGGTGGTGCGGATGCGTTGAAGGGTGCTGTGAGTGCTGCCGGTGCGGAGAAGGCCAAGATTGCGATCTCGGAATTCCTCGAGAGCAACAAGGGCAGCCTGAGCTGGGAGGACTACCAGTCGCTGATGGAAATCGGCAGCGCGATGGTGGGTGGGGCTCTGGGTGGAAGCACGGGCGCGAACATTGCGTTGACCGGGGACCGGTTCAATCGGCAGCTGCACCCGGATGAGGTGAAGTGGATCAACATGAATGCTGCCGCGTTCGCCGCACAGGAGGGTATCAGCGAAGCAGAGGCGGTACGCAGGCTGACCACGGAAGGTGCCGCGCGTGTTGATGCAAAGGTCGCCCGATTGGTGGGCATCGAGAACGTTGATTTCGAGGCCACTGAATTCCTGAGCAAGATGGGCGGGGCGTACGGGTTCGGCGCGACGGAGGCTGAGTACAACAACTTCAATCTCTATGGCAACGAGCTTCTCAACAACGATGCGCTGTACGGACAGGTCATCGGATCCCTGCTGTCCTCCGGCGTATCCAAGGATGCCCTACAACTCAAATTCTATGATCTGAACAACCTGCGCGGAACGAAGATACGGGGAGGTGACGGCTGGACGATGATGGGGACCTTCAGTGGCGACATTGGCGCCGCTGGTAGCGTGATCGCCAGCGTGGCCAAGGGCGACGGCAACGGTGCTGCCATCGGCGCAGCGTCTTTCCTGATCCCGGTGCGGTTGCCTGGGGCGAAGATCGTTGGTGAAGTGGGTGCGGAGATCGCCGGGGCCGCGACCAAGCAGGGTGTGCTCAAATCTGAGGAGATCCTGAAGTCGGTGCAGAATGCAGCGACTGGGACGGGACTACAGCCAAAGGCGGGAGGAAATCTAGCGGGGCTGGTTGGGGCGGAAAAAAGTACTGCGGCTCGTAAGGAGCCAACCCGCTTCATTGATGGAGTTACGGTTGTTGATAAGAAAACCGGTAACGTCCTCCAGGGTACTGTTGATCTTGGTCCAACTCTAGATCGGATAAAGTCAGGTGGATCCTACCCTCACAGAAACGATGGTTCCATATTCCAAAATCGTGCAGGAGACTTGCCGGTTAAGCCGGCTGGCTACTATATGGAGTATGTACACCCTACCCCAGGAGTCACAGGGCCTGGAGCTCAGCGTATAGTTGTCGGAAAGGGGGGCGAGATGTACTACACTGCAGATCACTATAAGACATTTATTCCGATCAATAATTGAGGGTTAATTCATTGCCGATAAATTATTATGAGTCGATGCCGTCATACAGTGCTGCGGAAGTGTTTTATGTGAGGGTTGATCCTCATATATCTGTTCCGGACGAGTTATTGAGGGCTCTGTATTATTTGCTGTGGTTTCCAGGGTATTTTGGGTTTAATTGGGATGCTCTGTATGATTGTTTGAATGATTTTGAGTGGATCCCCTGCAAAAAAATTGTTGTTGTACATGAGTGTCTTCCAAATTTTGCAGACGAAGATTTGAAGATTTACTTGGAAATCTTGCGTGATGCAGTTGCCAGTTGGTCAGGAAGTGAAGTTCATGAGTTCGAAGTTTTCTTTAGAGAAAGCGATCAATGCAGAGTGGAAAGTATTTTAGCTAGCTAGTTTGGGTAAAGGTATCGAAATTGCGCCGGGTAACTTCGACTGGATCTCACTGATAAGCTTGGTAACTTGAGGGCTACTCTGGGGGGATTAAATGAAGCTGATTGGAAGCGTTGCGGAACAATCTTTTCGTGAGGGGCTATCTGCGTCATGGGCTGGGCTTAGAGAGCCGGGAAATCAGTTGTTCTCTATCATGGTGGGCAGGCTCGGCTTGATTGATAGCGCTTTTGTGTTGAATTGGACGCCTGAACAATCTGAGGATCTATACACGGTCCTGGTCAATGGGGTGGAAGTGATTCAGCTTGAAGTTTCAAGGCTTGGTGGGAAAGTTGTGGATTTTCAGATTGCTGGCGTGAAGGACTACGAGAGATCGCTTCGTTCGCAGTGGGCGAGGATTAGGCTGGCGGTTGCTCTTGATTTGGCAGGTAAGCGTTGAAAGCAGCCCCGACCCAGTCGGGGATATTTAGTTCAATCGCCGTATTCACCAAGCGCCCTGTATTACCCGATTCCGTATCTTCTCGTCGGACTCAAATCCCGCCTGTTGCAGCCAAAGGCAAAGTAGCTTGGACTGATGCCGGGGGGATGCGACCTGCTGGGGAGCATGGCTGATGCAGGGCTGAGTCCGCCGGGTGACACGAAGAAGAACGACGATAGCACCACGCGTTCGGACATCGCCGCCGGCAGCGCGATAGTGCAGGTCTTCAGCTCGATACCTAGGGGGCTGAGTGCTTGCTTGTCCAGCATATATGTGCTGCCGACATGCACACTCCGGAAGGATTAAGGGGGCTTGAAATTCACGATGACGTACCGCGAAAAGAGGTTTTTCGTTTAGTGAAGAAAACTGTGAATCATTAGTTGACTTCGGGCCTGTGCCAAGCCCATCCAGAGCCACCGTGATCCCCCTCTTCATCACAACGGGCTACGATGAACCCGATTACGGATCGAAGGAGTGGCCATGAATTCCCCCTTGTCTCCCCTGTTGTCGGCGGTTGGGCGCAGCTGGTGGATTCTGCTGCTGTACGGGCTCGTCGCACTGGGTTTCGGCATTGTTGCCATCGGCTGGCCGTTGTCGGCGGCCACGGCACTGGCCTGGACGCTGGGCGTGATGGCCATCGTTGAAGGTGTCATCAGCCTGTTCGCCCTGGTCAGTGGCGGCAGCGGCGCTTCGCGCGGCTGGCTTGCGCTGTATGTCATTGCTTCGTTGGGCTTCGGCATCCTGGCGGTGATCAATCCGCTGGCAACGGCCAGCGTGCTGGTGCTGTTCCTGGCGGCGTGGCTGCTGGTGGCCGGCATCTATCGCATCGTGTTCGCGATCCGTGTGCGCAAGCAGATCCAGGGCGAATGGTTGCTGATCCTCAGCGGCGTGCTGGCGGTGGTGCTGGGCCTGCTGTTTGCGGCCAATCCGTATGCCGGCGTGGCGGTGACCACGCTGTGGATCGGCATCGGCAGCCTGCTGTACGGCCTGCTGCAGGTGCTGGTGGCATTCAAGCTGCGGAAGCTGAAGTGAGAACCGCGCTTCCGCTGTTGCTGGGCGTGGCCTTGACCCTGGCCGGCTGCATGCCGGGCGCCACGCCCGGTGGCTTGGCAGAGAAGGATCACGTGCCGCGCCCTGGCGTGGATGTGCGCCTGAGCGCGGTGGACGCCTCCGGCAAAGGCAAGCCGGCGCAATGGCAAGGCGAAATCCTAGCCCTGCGCGAGCCGCCGATTGCCGGCAGCGCAGATATCGCCGACGTGCGCTACGTGCTGGATGAGGCCAAGCAACCTGGCCTGCAGATCCGCTATCGACCCGAAGCGCACCAGCGCATCCACGATGGCACGGCAGCACTGGTGGGCCAGCGAGCGGCGATCAGTGTGGATGGCCGCGTGCTGATGGTGGCAACGGTGAAAGGCCCGTTCGGTGAATCGATGATGCTGAGCGGGCTGCCGAGCATTGCCGAGGCGCAGGCGTTGGCCAGGCATATCACCGGGAAGTGATGGCAGCGGTAGAGTCGACTGTTAGTCGACTCACGCGCGTAGTGCGGCGTTGCTGGTGTTGCAGCGAAGGGCAGTCGACTAACAGTCGACTCTACCGGGTCTGCGTACCGTACCCATCTGCGTGCCACAGCCCAGCCACCCGAGGCGCAGGCGTTGGCCAGGCACATCACCGGGAAATGATGGGAGGCGGTGGAGTCGACTGTTGGTCGACTCACGCGCGGAGCGCGGCGTTCCTGGTGTTGGAGCGAAGAGCAGTCGACTGACAGTCGACTCTACCCCGTCTGCGTGCCATACCCCATCGGCAGGCCATACCCCATCGGCAGGCCATGGGGTATGGCCGACGCCAGGTGCAGGCGCTGTCAGCCCCGCTTTCCCGCGAACCGTGCCTCGATCTCCTCCAGTGACTTGCCCTTGGTCTCCGGCAGCCAGAACGCGGCCACCAGGAAGAACACAAACGTGCACGCCGCCCAGAACACGAACATGCTGGCGTAGCCGTAGTGGCCCACCGTGGGCAGGAAGATGGCGGCGATGGTGGTGGACACGAACTGGTTGATCAGCAGTGCGATGCTCATGCCGTTGGAGCGGATGCGGTTCGGCATCAGCTCCGACAGTGCCAGCCACACGCACACGCCGGGGCCGACCGCGAAGAACGCGACGAACACCAGGATGCAGGCGGCCACGGCCCAGCCATGTGCCGGCGGCGGCACCGGGCCGATGCGCGCCTGTTCGATGCGCAGCGGTGCCTGCGTGGCACTGGCCGGGTCGGCGAACGGATTCAGATGCAGCTTGCGGAAGAACGCACCAATCACGCTGTCGGGCTGCACGGTGCCGGCGCGCTCGATGCGCAGCTCGCGATCGGTCAGGTTGTCGCTGCGCAGGGCGCGCACATTGGTGAAGTCACCATAGGCGTACGACACGGTCAGCTGCATCGGTCGGCCCTGGCTGTCGATGCCATTGCTCAGGCGCTGCCACTGGGCGTCGTCCAGCACCAGCTGCAGGCCATCGCCGTTGACCGCTGCCTGCAACTGCGGCTGCACATCAGCGCGACCACGTTCGGCCTGGAAGAACAGCGTGGCCGCGGCCAGAAGGGCCACGCAGATGCCGCCACTGCCGAGCATCAGCAGGAACTTGCGGCCCTTGCGGTCGACCAGCAGCAGCGCGACCACGGTCATCACCGCGTTGAGCAGCTTGATCGCCACGTCGGCACCGTTGGCCACCGAACCGGACAGGCCGGCCTGGTTGAGGATGTTCACCGCGTAGGCCAGCACCGAGTTGATGCCGGTGGCCTGGGTACAGGCCAGCACCACGCAGGCCAGCACGAACGGCACCACGTAGCGGCGGCTGAGCAGCGGATCGCGCTTGCCGTCGCTGCTGCTCGATTCCGGCGCCTGGATCTGGGCCAGCGTGGGCTCGACATCTGCGGCGGGCAGGACGCGCTGGAGGCTGCGGCGGGCTTCATCGATGCGACCGCGGCGCACCAGCCAGCGTGGTGATTCGGACAGCCAGAAGATGCCGGCACAGAACAGCAGGCCCGGCGCCAGACAGGTCCAGAAGATGGTGCGCCAGGCGTGGTCCTTCACCGTGAACAGTTCCTGTGCCTGCTGCGCGACCGGCAGCGAACGCACGGCTTCGGCGGCGGCATCCACGGCGTGGGCGTGGTACAGGCCGATCAGGGCTGCCAGCACCAGGCCAACGGTCAGCAGCAGCTGGAACATCGCCGCGCCGCGCCCACGTCGCTCGGGGCTGAGCACTTCGGCCAGGTACAGCGGAATCACTACGCCGATCAAACCGCCACTGATGCCCTGCAACAGGCGTCCCAGCAGCAGCGGCGTGTAGCCGGAGGCAAGTGCCATGATCGGAATCGAGGCGGTGAACAGCAGGCCGGCCAGCAGCATCGCGCCGCGGCGGCCGATCAGGTCGGCGACCATGCCGGCGAACAGCGAGGACAGCACGCTGCCGAGCAGTACCGCTGCCACCACGAAGCCGAGCTGCTGGCTGCTGAGCTGCCAGGCGTGGCTGGCAGTTGCTTCAAGATAGGGCAGGGCGCCGGCGATGATGCCGATGTCGATGCCGTACAGCAGGCCACCCAGGCCACCGATGAAGAGCAGGTAGCGTACGGGCCAGCGCGGAGCGGTGGAAGCGGGTACGGCAGGTGCGGCGGCTGCGGTCATCGGCGTATTCCTGGAATAACGGGGATGGTGCGTGGCTGAGGCATTGCGCTTGCGCGCTTCATGTAGAGCCGAGCCATGCTCGGCTTGCCGCGCGAAGCGCGGCACGGACGTCATCGATGTCGGTATGAAAAGCAGCCGAGCATGGCTCGGCTCTACAGAAACGCAGATATCAGGCGTTTGCGGCGTTCAAATCGACCACGCGCCCGCCGACCACCACCTGCTGCAGGCGCAATCCGGCATCCAGCACTACCAGGTCGGCGCGGGCGTCGGGCGCGATGCGGCCGCGATCGCCCAGGCCCAGGTAGTCGGCGGGGAAGGTGGAAACACGTTGCGAGGCATCGGCCAGCTCCAGGCCCACCTGCACCAGGTTGCGCAGCGCCTGGTCCATGGTCAGTGCACTACCCGCCAGTGAGCCGGTCGCCAGGCGCACGCAGCCGCCGCACTTGTGCACGCGCTGCTCGCCCAGCGCGTATTCGCCATCGGGCATGCCGGTGGCGGCGGTGGCATCGGTCACCGCGTACAGGCGCGGGATCGCGCGCGCGGCCAGGCGGATCACGCCGGGGTGGATGTGCTGCAGGTCGGGAATGATCTCGGCGTACTGTGCATGCGCCAGTGCGGCCGCGGCGATGCCCGGCCGGTAATGATCGACACCGGTCATGCCGTTGAACAGGTGGGTGAAGCCGGAAGCACCGGCCTGCAGTGCGGCCACGCCTTCTTCGTAGGTGCCGGCGCTGTGGCCGAGCTGTACGCGGATGCCCATTGCCGAAAGCGCGGGTATCAGCGCGGTGTGCTCGCCGATCTCCGGCGCCAGCGTCATCACCCGGATCGGTGCCAGCGCGTGCAGCTGCTGCACCAGCGCCAGCGTCGCCTCGATGGTGCGGTTGGGTTGCGCGCCCAGCCGCTGCGGGCTGATGAACGGCCCTTCCAGATGCACGCCGGCAATGCAGGCGGCCTCGGCATCGGGCGCCGCCATGGTTGCGGCCACGCCCTGCAGCGCGTGTTCGATCTCGTCCAGGCCGGCGGTCATGGTGGTCGCCAGCAGCGTGGTGGTGCCGAAGCGCAGGTGGATGCGGGCGATGGTGCGCGCCACGTCGCCGCCCTGCATCAGGTCCACGCCGGCTGCGCCATGCACATGCAGGTCGATGAAGCCGGGCAGGATCACCGGCAGCAGCAGATCGTCGGCGCCGCTGTGGTCGTCCACCTGCAGCTGGCGCACGTGTGAATCGAAGTGGACCTGGCCACGCCGCCAGCCCAGCGGGGTGAGGATGCGGCCGTGCAGGGAGCGGGTGTCGGTCATGCGGCGGGCTCGGCGATGATCACTTCGATGCCCAGCCGCTGCAGGCCCTCGCGGGACGCGTCGTCGATGCCGGCATCGGTGATGATGGTGTGGATCTGATCCAGCAGGGCGATGCGGTGCAGGCTGACGCGCCCGAACTTGGAGGCGTCGGTGAGCACCACGATGCGGCGTGCACGCTCGACCATGCGGTGGTTGAGGCGGGCTTCGGCTTCGTCGTGGGTGGTCAGGCCGAACTGCAGGTCCAGGCCGTCCACGCCCAGGAACAGGGTGTCGAAGCTGTAGGAGTTGAGGCTGGCTTCGGCCTGGCTGCCCTGCAACGACAGCGACTGCTGGCGCAGCAGCCCACCGGTCAGCAGCACGTTGATGCCGGGCGCGTTGGCCAGTTCCCAGGCGATGTTCAGCCCGTTGGTCATCACCGTCACGTCGCGCTGGCTGCGCAGGTGGCGGGCCAGGGTCATCGTGGTCGAGCCGGAGTCGATGATGATGTTGTCACCGGGCCGCACCAGGCGCGCGGCACACGCGCCGATCGATTCCTTCAGCGGCAGGTTCAGTGCGTCCTTTTCGTGGATGTCCTGTTCCTGCGGCGGCGTGCGCACCAGCGTGGCGCCACCGTGGGTACGGTTGGCCAGGCCCTGCGATTCGAAGTGGGTCAGGTCGGCACGGATGGTCACCGCCGACACGCCGAAGCGCTCGACCAGATCGGCTACCTGCACCGAGCCGTGCTCGATCAGCAGCTGCAGGATCTGTTGCCGGCGGGAGCGGGTGTTGCGCATGGCCATTCTCGGTGTCGCGGGGAAAGGTAGAGATTAGCCGTTCGCAGCAGCGGCGGCAGCCGCGCCTGCGTGGTGCGTGCGGGTTCCGGCCTGGTTGGCGCTGCACGCACGGGCGTACTCGCCCAGGCACAGGCCGACGCGATGCTGTGCCAGCGCGGTAGGCGTATTGGCCAGTGTGCCGTCGCGCACGGCGCGGTACTGCTCGGGCAGGTACTGGCTGAGCAGTACCAGCGGCGGCGCGTGCCGTTCCAGGTTGGCGAACAGGATCTGCACCGCCTCCACCAGCGCCGGCTCGCCCCAGTAGTAGCGGCAGCGGTCGCTGAAGGAATAGCTGCGCAGCAGGCGCAGCGCTGCCTCATCGCCCTGGTAGTAGGACTGCCAGTACTTCGGCTGCGCCACCATCACTTCATCCAGCACCTGCGGCAGGCGCGAGCACTGCGCCGCCGGCAACAGTTCGGCCTCGATCGCGGCCAGCGCGAACAGCGCTTCGCGGTAGGCGAAGGTCGCCGCCGGGCCAACCTTGAGGATGGCGAAGTGGTCGCGCACCAGGGCGTGCAGGCCGCTTTCGCGCTGGTAGTCGGTGGAATGCGCTTCGAACACGATGCGCGGCTGCTGTTCGAGGAAGTCGGCCAGCGTGCTGGCAGCGGCCGCGTCGTACTCGTGCACGCTGCTGTGGTCGAAGTCCACGCCCGGCTGCACGACCATCGCGATCACGCGCTGCCACGCATCGCGCAGCAGTGGCGTGTCGAACGCCTGCTGGTGGATGGCCAGGGTCTGCGCGGCGGCCGCCGGCGTGGTCACCTGCAGGCCCTCGGCCAGTGAAGCTTCGCCACCGGGAATCGGCACTTCGGTACCGATCACGTAGACCGGCGGCGGCAGGCCATGATCCGCAGCGGTGCGCTCGGCGATTTCAGCCAGCTCGGCCGAACGCGCAGCGACGATGGCGTCCGGCAGCGGCACCGGGTCATCGGCGCAGGACATGCTGCAATCCAGGTGGATCTTGTGGAAGCCGGCGGCGACATAGGCTTCGATCAGCACGCGTGCGTGGGTCATCGCCTCGGCGGCCGGGCGCTTCTGCCAGGCATTCGGGCCAAGGTGGTCACCGCCCAGGATCAGCCGCGCGCGCGGGAAGCCTTCCTCATCGGCCAGCGTGCCGACGTAGTCGCGGTACTGCGGCGGGGTCATGCCGGTGTAGCCGCCGAACTGGTCGACCTGGTTGGAGGTGGCCTCGATCAGCAACACGGTGCCGTGCGCCAGCGCTACGTGCATGGCCGCGCGCAGCACCTGTTCGTTACTGCAGCAGACGCTGTACAGGCCGACATTGGCACCGGCGCGATGGGAGGCAAGCAGGGTCTGCAACGGGGACATGGTCAGGCTCCGGTCGATCAGGAAAACGAGGGTAGGCAGGCGAGCAGGGCAGCACCGCGTGCGCCACCGGCATCGCCGAAGCGCGGCGGCACGATCGGCGGTACCTGCACGCCGTTGAACAGATGCGCCGAGATGGCGGTTGGCAGCTGCTGGTACAGCGGTGCGTACTGCGACAGGCCGCCGCCCAGCACGATCACGTGCGGGTCCAGCGCCAGCACCAGCGCGGCCAGGCTGTGGCCGAGCAGGTCGCGGTGGATGTCCAGCGCCTGGCGTGCACGCGCATCACCGGCCTCGGCCAGGGCGATCACCGCGCTGGCATCCACCGCACTGCCACCCAGATGGCGCTCGATCATCGCCAGCCCGCTGCCGGACACGTAGCGCTCCACGCAGCCCTGCAGACCACAGGCGCAGTCGATCAGTGGCAGGCCATGACGCTGCAGCAGGTGGCCGGGCACGCTCCAGTGGCCCCATTCACCGGCCAGGCCGTTGAAGCCGGACAGCAGCCGGCCCTGCAGGCAGAAGCCACCGCCGGCACCGGTGCCGAGGATGGCGCCGAACATGCTGGCGTAACCGTCAGCGGCACCGCCATGTGCCTCGGACAGGGCGAAGCACTGCAGGTCGTTGCCGAAGTGCAGCGGCCGCTGCAGGCGCGCCTGCAGGTCGGCGGCCACACTGTGGCCGGTCAATGCTGGCACATTCGCGCTCAGCTGGCGGCCGCTGCGGCGATCGCGCACGCCGGGCAGGGCGATGCCGATGGCGGAATCATTGCGGCCCAACGCGGCATCCGCGTCGGCCACCAGGCCCAGCAGGGCCTGCAGGAAGCCGTCGTAGTCGCCCTGCGGGGTGCTGACCCGGCGCCGCCAGGTGACCTGCATCGCCGCATCGCACGCCACCAGCTCGATCTTGGTGCCGCCGATGTCGATGCCGTAGCAGGCGTGGGCGATCAGCTCAGCCATGGTGGATGGTGACGCCCTTGACGACGCGGTTGACGGTGCCGTCCGGGAACGGGTTGTCCGGGGTCAGGCCGAGTGCGGCCGAGCGCTGCAGCGCGAACAGCTGCGCGAAGCCCAGCCACACCGGCGCCAGCCACGGGTCGTCGAATGCAGTGTGAAGCGGCGGCACCACAAGGGTGTACTCGTCATCGGTGCCGATATCCGAGTGCGGGCCGATCGCCAGCACCTGGCCGGCCACGCCGTCGCGGCGCAGTTCTTCCAGCAGGTCCTGTTCGTAGCGGCGCGCCAGCGGCTGCACGCTGCGCAGCACCACCACCAGGGTGTTGCCGTCCAGCGTCGACTTCGGGCCATGGCGGAAGCCCAGTGGTGTATTGGCCAACGCCAGCACGTGGCCGGCGGTCAGCTCCAGCACCTTCAGCGCGCACTCGCGCGCCAGTGCTTCCAGCGGGCCACTGCCGAGGTAGATCACGCGGTTGAACGGGCGCTGCGCAAGCGCTGCCACCGGTGCATCCCACTGCGCCTGCCCTTCGCGGGCCAGCGCGGCGACCTGCTTCAGGCGTGCCACGCGGGCATCCCACGACGAGCGGTCGAACACGGTCAGCGCAGCCAGCAGCATGCAGGTCAGGCTGCTGGTCATCGCGAACGCGCGGTCGCAGCTGGCCGAGGGCATCAGCAGGGTGCAGGTATCTGCGCGGCCGGCGCCGCGGCGGGCGAGTTCGCCATCGGCGTTGCAGGTGATGTCGAGGAAGCGTGCGTCATCCACATCGCTGCGCACGCGGTCCACCGCAGCCACGCTTTCCGGGCTGGAGCCACTGCGGCCAAACGACACCAGCAGGGTCGGGCGGTCGCGCTGCAGGTACAGCGCCGGGTGGGTCAGCAGGCTGGTGGTGTGCACCACGCGCACCTCGGCCGGCCACTGCGCATTGATCGCGTCGGCCACCATTTCGGCAATGAAGCCGGAGCTGCCGGCGCCGGTGAACAGCACGCGCTGGTTGGGATCGTTGAGGCTGTCGCCGAGGAAGGCCTGCAGGCGGTCGCGGGCCCGCGACAGGTCCTGGGCGAGGGCTTCCCACAGCGCAGGCTGCTGGGCGATTTCGGTAGCGGTATCGGCTCCGCCCAGGCGCTGCCAGGCGGACACATCGGAAAGCAGGGTGACGTCCATTCGGAGGTTCCAGTTGGGCCAGCGCACCATCTGTGTTTTCTTTCGAAATGTCAAATAGCGAAAGTAAAAAGAAAGAAAATGTGATGCCGGCTTCGCTCTGCCCCGGGCATGCCGGGAAACGAAAGAAACCGTCGAATGCCGTATCGCACAATGCTTAACAGGTAGCTGCAAGCGGTTACACAAAGTATTGCGCCGCAACAACTTTCGTTTCAATGGAATATATCTTCCTTTTTCCTTTCAGTTTATTGACATCTTTCGAATTGCTGCCCTAGAGTCGGCCCAATCGCTTTCGAAACGCCCGGTGAACGGGTTGGGAGTCCGCGTGGAAAACTGCGTTCGTCGCTCGCCGCTGATGCTGGCCCTGTTGCCGGCATTGATGCTGGCGTCCATGCCGGCCCGGGCCGAGCCGGTCGGCAACCTGCGTTCGGTCAGCACCAGCGACAGCCGCGATGGCGTGCGCGGCTGGGACCTGCAGACCGACAAGGGCGCACGCATCCGCATCGAACTGCCGGCTGCCGACATCATCCGCGTGCAGGCCGGCCGCAACGGCAAGCTGACCGGCGCCGGCGACAAGGCCGCGCCGATCGTGCTGCCGCAGCCCAAGGCGAACGTGCAGGCGCAGCTGGAAGAAGACGCGCAGGAAATCCGCGTGCGTACCGATGCGCTGGTGCTGCATGTGCAGCGGCAGCCGCTGCGCATGCGCCTGGAACGCCTGGACAATGGCCAGCCCACTATCCTCTGGCAGGAACTGCAGCCGCTGGACCTGGATGCCACGCAGAGCGTGCAGGTGCTGTCCTCGCAGGCCGATGAAGGCTATTACGGTGGTGGCCAGCAGAACGGCCGCTACCAGTTCAAGGGCCGCGAGCTGGACGTGTCCTATTCCGGCGGCTGGGAAGAGGGCGACCGCCCGAGCCCGGCGCCGATGCTGCTGAGCAGCCGTGGCTGGGGCATGCTGCGCAATACCTGGAGTGATGGCAGCTACGATCTGCGCGAGGCCGACCAGGCCACGCTGCTGCATCGCGAAGACCGTTTCGACGCCTACTACTTCGTCGGCGCGGATCTGCCCAAGCTGATCGAACGCTATACCCAGCTGACCGGCCGCCCGAACATGGTTGCGCGCTGGGCGCTGTCCTACGGCGATGCCGATTGCTACAACGACGGCGACAACAGCAAGAAGCCCGGCACCGTGCCCGAAGGCTGGAGCGACGGCCCGACCGGCACCACCCCCGATGTGATCGACAGCGTGGCCAAGCAGTACCGCGCCCACGACATGCCCGGTGGCTGGATCCTGCCCAACGATGGCTACGGCTGTGGCTACAAGCAGCTGCCGGAAACGGTGAAGGGACTGGCCGGCTACGGTTTCCGCACCGGACTGTGGACCGAGAACGGCGTCGACAAGATCGCCTGGGAAGTGGGCAAGGCCGGCAGCCGTGTGCAGAAGCTGGACGTGGCCTGGACCGGCAAGGGCTACCAGTTCGCGATGGACGCCAACAGCCAGGCGTTCAACGGCATCCTCGACAATTCCGATTCGCGCCCGTTCCTGTGGACAGTGATGGGCTGGGCCGGCATCCAGCGCTACGCCGTGGCCTGGACCGGCGACCAGAGCAGCAGCTGGGACTACATCCGCTGGCACGTGCCGACCCTGGTCGGCTCCGGCCTGTCCGGCATGGCCTACGCCAGCGGCGATGTGGATGCGATCTTCGGCGGCAGCGCCGAGACCTTCACCCGCGACCTGCAGTGGAAAGCATTCACCCCGGTACTGATGGGCATGAGCGGCTGGTCGTCGAACGCACGCAAGCATCCGTGGTGGTACGACGAACCCTACCGCAGCATCAACCGCGATTACCTGAAGTTGAAGATGCGCCTGACCCCGTACATGTACGGGCTGGTGCACGATGCCGCGCAGACCGGCGCGCCGCCGGTGCGTGGCCTGATGTGGGACAACCCGCGCGACCCGCACGCGCAGGATGAAACCTACAAGTACCAGTTCCTGCTCGGCCGCGACCTGCTGGTGGCGCCGGTGTACCGCAGCCAGGCCGCCAGCCGTGGCTGGCGCCGCGACATCCACCTGCCGGCCGGCGGCTGGATCGACTACTGGGATGGCCGCCGCGTGCAGGCCGGCGCCGACGGCCGCCAGCTCGACCGCCAGGTGGACCTGGCCACGCTGCCGGTATTCGTGCGTGCCGGTGCGATCCTGCCGATGTACCCGTCGATGCTGTTCGATGGAGAGAAACCGCTCGATGAAGTGACCTTCGACCTGTACCCGCAGGGCGACTCGCAGTACACGCTGTACGAAGACGACGGCAACACCCGCCGTTACCAGCAGGGCGAGTCGAGCACGCAGCAGATCCGCGTGCAGGCGCCGGCGCAGGGCAGTGGCCCGGTGCAGGTGCAGATCGATGCGGTGCAGGGCCAGTACAACGGCCAGCTGCCGCAGCGCCGCTATGGCCTGCGCGTGCTCAGCCGCCAGGCACCGCGTGCGGTGCAGGCCGCTGGCCGCGCGCTGCCGGCGCTGGCTGATGCCGCTGCGTTCAACGGTGCTGCTGAAGGCTGGTACTTCGATGCCGCCGAGCGTCGCGGCACCCTGCATGTGCGCACCGCCAGCCAGGACATCCGCCAGCCGCTGCAGCTGCAGCTGGACTTCGCGGTGGCCGCCGCTGCTGCCGACGATGCCTATCCGGCCGCACCGGTGCTCGGCCGCGAACTGCCCGCCGACAGCCTGCTGGTGGTCAACCGCCCGGCCGAAGAGCCCGGCCACGCCCTGGAAAACGCCTTCGATGATGACCCGGGTACCTGGTTCCGCAGCGTGCGCAACCAGGCCGTGCGCACCGGTGCGCATGAGTGGGTGATCGGCTTCGGCGAGCGGAAGATGATCGATGGCATCGACATCGCGCCGCGCAACGACAAGAACTGGAAGCATGGCCAGGTGCGCGACTACGAGGTGTACCTGGGCGACAGCAATGGCGAGTGGGGTGAGCCGATCGCCCGCGGCCGCCTGCAGCTGAAGGAAGGCGTGCAGCGCATCGACTTCCCGGCCCACGCCGGCCGCCTGCTGCGCTTCCGCGTGCTGAGCGTGCAGAACCCCGAAGGCGACGGCGCCAGCAGCACCGACCCGATGGTCACGGCCGCACAGGGCAGCGCCCGTGCCTTCGATGCGCTGCAGCCACGCGACGTCGGCCCGATCGCCCTGTCCACCTTCCACATCCTCGAACACCAGGAACCGGAGCGACCGGCCCGGCAGCGCTATCTCTCCGAGCTGCCGGTGCCGGCCGCGCTGGCCAGCCAGGTGCGCACCGACCAGTCGTTCCGTGGCGACGCCGGCATGCGCATGAACGGCCTGCAGTTCCGCCGTGGCCTGGGCGTCGGCGCCAACAGCCGCATCGACCTGCGCCTGCAGGGCGGCTGGCACCTGCTGCGTGCCGACCTCGGCATCGACGACGCCTGCCGCAGCGCCGGTGGCCTGCAGTTCCAGGTCTGGGGTGACAACCGCCTGCTGTACGACAGCGGCCTGGTGAAGGCACCCGGCGTGGTCAAGCCGGAGCTGGACATCCGTGGCCTTTCCACCCTGAGCCTGCGCACGCTGGGTGCGCAGGGCAGCCAACCCGCCCAGGTCTGCGCCAACTGGGCCAACGCCGTGCTGATCGGCCAGGAGGGCGACTCCGCCAGCATCGTCGCCCCATGACCCCCTCGTAACACCGCTCCTCCCCCCGCCCATTCCGACTACGGCCCTCGTGGCCGTGGCCCGGGAGCGTTTTGCCCGCCGAACGCCCACGCGCTCACCTATTGCGCTGCACCCCTGCCAGGAGAGAACCCCGATGTTGCCCGCCCGCCACCACCGCCCCCCCTGTCGTTCGATCGCTCCGCTGTCGCTGGCCATCGCCGGCGTGCTGCTGTCGGTCGCCGTTCCTGCCTTCGCCCAGGAGAGCAAGGACAAGGCCACCGACCTGGCCCGCATCGAGGTCACCGGCTCGAACATCCGCCGCACCGACGTTGAAACCGCCTCGCCGGTGCAGGTGATCAGCAAGCAGGACATCCAGAACATGGGTGCGCGCACGCTGCTGCAGGTGCTCGACAACCTGCCCGCCGCACGCCCGGCACAGCAGGATGCGCGTTCGCTGTTCACCGGTTCCGATGGCGCTTCGCAGGCCAACCTGCGCGGGCTCGGTGCGCAGGGCACGCTGGTGCTGCTGAACGGCCGTCGCCTGTCGTACTACGGCGCACCGGCCGGATTCCAGACCCAGTTCGTCAACATCGATGCGATCCCGGCCGCCGCCATCGAGCGCATGGAAGTGCTGACCGACGGCGCCTCGGCGGTGTACGGCACCGACGCGGTGGCCGGCGTGATCAACGTGATCACCAAGCGCAACTTCCAGGGTGCCGAGGTCAGCTTCACCAACGACACCTCCTCGCGCATCGACTCCTACGGCGAGCGCCAGGCCAGCATCACCGCCGGCTTCGGTGACCTGGCCGAGAACCGCTTCAACATCTACGGCGCGGTGAACATGTACCGCCGCGACGCGATTCCGCTGAGCGACTTCTACGACAAGCGGCCCGACCAGTACTACGTCAACAACCCGAACTACCTCAACAACCTGCGCCTGGGCGTGGGCAGCAAGCCGGGCGAGTTCAACCCGGGCAGCTACTTCGCGTTCGATCCGGTCACCGGCCGCCGCGTGCAGGAAGCCGCGCCGGGCTGCAAGAACGTGCTGACCAGTGAAGCGGCCGGCCCGCGTTGCGTCTGGGAAACCTGGATGAACAACGAGATCGATGCCGGCGCCAAATCCGAGCGCAACACCGCCTACCTCAACGGCACCTTCCTGGTGGGCGACAGCACCGAGATCTTCGCCGAGGCGACATACACCGATATCGACCTGCGCGCCAACGGCGGTACGCCGCGCACCTACGGCACCACCACCGGCAACCCCACCAGCTGGTTCTCGCGCAATACCGGCAACACCGTCAACCAGTTCCTGTACCCGTTCCTGGGCCCGAACAACGAGTACAACCACGCCAGCCCGCAGATGAAGGCAATGATGGGCGGCGTGGTCGGCCTGAACTACCTGTTGCAGGATGCCGGCCCGAACTACTTCGGCCAGCGCAATACCGACAAGAGCTACCGCGTGCTGGCCGGTGCGCGTGGCAACCGCGGTGACTGGAACTGGGAAACCGCGTTCGCCAGCGCGGGTACGCATTCCACCACGTACCAGACGATCAACGTCAACATCAAGGGCTTCGAGAAGGCGTTCGGCCCGTACTCGATCGATCCGGGCACCGGCCGCGTGATCATCTCCGACCACCCGGCGTACAAGTTCGGCGAGATCAGCGAAGCCAACGCCGCACTGATCCGAGAAGCGTTCCCGACCTTCGACATCCAGTCGTGGACCCGCCTGCACACCCTCGACGGCAAGATCGAAGGTCCGCTGTTCCAGCTGCCGGCCGGCGAGATGCGTGCGGCCTTCGGCTTCAACGCCAGCCGCGAAACCTTCTACACGCCGGGCAACGCCGATGCGGCCAACGGCCTGATCTCCCAGCAGGGTGGCTCCTGGTTCGACGGTAAGCGCAACACCTACGCGCTGTTCGCCGAGACCGTGGCGCCGATCACCGACAAGCTGGAACTGGATGCGGCGGTGCGCGTGGACAAGTACCCGAACTTCAGCGCCAACGTGGCACCGAAGATCGGCTTCAAGTACCAGGCCTTCGACCAGCTGATGCTGCGCGGTACCTATTCCACCGGCTTCCGTGCACCCAGCCTGGCCGAATCCGGCAATGGTGGTGTGTTCGCCCAGCTGGGCGGCTTCCGCGACGAGCTGCGCTGCAACGAGACCAACGCCATCGCCAACCTGCTGCTGCGCTCGCAGCGCCCGGGTGACGTCGATCTGGGCAAGACTCTGCTGAACGTGGACTGCAGCCGCACCGTGGCGCGCATGACCCAGCCGAACAAGGACCTGAAGCCGGAAAAGGCCAAGATCGCCACCCTCGGTTTCGTCTACGAGCCGGCGAGCTGGCTGTCGGTGTCGGCCGACTACTGGTTCATCTACCGCAACAACGAAATCGTCGCGCCGGACTATCGCCGCATGGAAGACATCATCTCGATGTCGCGCTCGCCGATCACCGACAGTGACCGTGCCAACCTGGCCCAGCTGGCGGCGATGTGCGCCGACCCGGCCAGCGGCGTGAGCTGCCCGGCGAACCTGCCGGGCTACTCGGCAGGCAACGTCGCCAGCGTGGTGGGCCAGTACAAGAACCGCGGCAAGACCCTGATCGACGGCTTCGACATCGATGCGCGCAGCCGCTTCTCGCTGGGCGACTGGGGCAACCTGAACATCGGCCTGGCCGCCACCATTGCCAACCGCAACCGCTTCTACATGGACGCGGAGAACGGCTGGTACTACGGCGACGTGGTCGGCTACTACAACAACCCGCGCCTGCGTGCCACGCTCAATGCCGACTGGACCTACAAGCAGGTCACCACCAGCATGTTCGTCAACTACGTGGGCGGCACCAAGTGGGCCACCGACCAGGTTGATGAAGTGAGCAACAACAAGGAAACCTGCACCGGCGGCTACCTGGCCCTGCAGAAGAGCAAGTGTGATGGTGCGCCGTCGTGGTGGACCGCCAACATGAGCGTCACCTGGCGCCCGGATGATGCGTGGAACCTCAGCTTCACCGTCAAGAATCTGTTCAACCGCCTGCCGTTCTACGATCCGAACAGCTTCCTGGGTGACTCCAGTGACTACGCAACCATCTTTGGCCGTGGTTACAGTGTGACCATCGGCTACCGTTTCAAGTAATCCCGTTTGCGTGACCCGGCGGGCCGGCTACGGCCGGCTCGCTGCCAAGAGGAGAGATGTTTGCCATGAAGCGTAGGGAATTCATCGCGGCCAGTGCCGCTGTCGCCGCCAGCAGCCTGCTGCCGCAGACCCCGGCATGGGCGCGCGGGCGCAAGGTGCGCCTGGCCATGATCGGTACCGGCATGCGTGGCCTGGTGCTGCTGAAGGAGCTGGTGCGCCGCGACGACGTCGAGGTGGTCGCGCTGTGCGACATCGAACCGATCATGCTCGGCCGTGCCATGGACATGGTGGCCAAGGCCGGCAAGCCGGCCCCGAAGACCTACGGCCAGGACCGCGATACCAACGCCTGGAAGCGCTTGCTGGAACAGAAGGGCATCGATGGCGTGATCATCGCCACGCCGTGGGAATACCACGCACCGATGGCGATTGCCGCCATGCAGGCCGGGGTGGCGGTGGGCTGCGAAGTGGTGGCCGGCATCACCCTGCAGGACCACTGGGATGTGCTGAAGACCCAGCTGAGCACCGGCACCCCGTACATGCTGCTGGAGAACGTCTGTTACCGCCGCGACGTGATGGCCACGCTGCAGATGGTGCGCCAGGGCTTGTTCGGCGAGCTGGTGCATCTGCAGGCCGGTTACCAGCACGACCTGCGCGGCGTGAAGTTTAATTCCGGCGACCCGAACCAGCCCTACGACAGCGGCGTGGAATTCGGTCCCAAGGGCTGGAGCGAAGCACGTTGGCGCACCGAGCATTCGGTGGAGCGCAATGGCGAACTGTACCCCAGCCACGGCATCGGCCCGTGCGCGATGTACACCGGCATCAACCGTGGCAACCGCTTCACCCACATCAATGCCTTCGCAACCAAGGCACGCGGCCTGCACGAATACACCGTGGCCAAGAGCGGCGGCACCACCCACCCCAGCACCAAGGTGAAGTTCAAGCTGGGTGACATCGTGACCACCACGCTGGCCTGCGAGAACGGCGAAACCATCCTGCTGCAGCACGATACTTCACTGCCGCGACCGTACTCGATGGGCTTCCGCGTGCAGGGCACCAAGGGCCTGTGGATGGATGTGAACCATTCGATCCACATCGAAGGCCGCAGCCCGCCGCACCAGTGGGAAGAGTTCAAGAAGTACCAGGACGAGTACGAGCATCCGCTGTGGAAGCAGAATGCCGATACCGCCGCGAGTGCAGGGCATGGTGGCATGGACTGGTTCGTCATCCATGCATTTGTTGAAGCGCTGAAGGCCAAGGCACCGATGCCGATCGACATCTACGACGCGGTGACCTGGAGCGCGATCACCCCATTGAGCGAGCAGTCGATCGCCAACAGCTTCCAGACGCTGGAGTTCCCGGACTTCACCGCCGGCGCGTGGAAGCAGCGCAAGCCGATCTTTGCGTTCGACGGTAAATACTGATCTGCGCACCAACGGCAACGCCGGGCCATGCCCGGCGTTGCTGCATCCGCCGTATGCTGTGGCATCCATCAGGATGTGCAAGGGCAGACAGCGCATGCGATTGATGACCTTCACCTGCCCGCTCTGCGCCGCCGCAGGCCAGCGGTTTCCACTGCACTCCGCAGGGAAACGCCAAGCGAGGACGGCCTGCCGCGGGTGTGGCGTGGTGCTGCGCTCGGACCCTCGTCTGGGCATGCACACGTTCTATCTGCTGTACACACAGTTCATCGCCATGCTGGCTGTGTTTCCCGTGATCTGGGCCTACACCCTGGGTCGATGGTTCTGGCTGGCCGCGATCTTGGCCCTGCTGTCGGTGCTGTGCTGGTTGCCCGGCATGATCAGGCACGCACGAAGTCCGATCGTGCGCGCCACACCGGATCCGAATCGAAGCTACGCTCGACGCATGCCCTAGGTGCAGGGACGGGGTGGAGCAGGGAAAAATGGCGCGCCCGGAGGGATTCGAACCCCCGACCAATGGCTTCGGAAGCCACTACTCTATCCGGCTGAGCTACGGGCGCGTTGTAGAACCGCCGCGCCACCGGCCAGTGCCGGGGCGGGCATCGCAGCGCCATGAGGCGGTGCGGGACGGGCATTCTATCCAGTTTCGCCGAACAAATCTCCCCCCACGGGCAAAGCCCTGCCGGAGGGGCAGGAGTATCCTATCGCCATGGCTGATACCCCCCTCATTTCGCCGCAGTCGCCGGCGACGCCGCGTTGGCGGCATTACTGGAGTCTGATGCGCGCTGATCGCCCGATCGGCACGCTGCTGCTGCTGTGGCCCACCTGGTGGGCGTTGTGGCTGGCAGCGGGCGGCCTGCCGCCGCTGTGGACGCTGTTCGTGTTCACCGCCGGCGTGTGGCTGACCCGCTCGGCCGGATGCGTCATCAACGACTATGCCGACCGCTGGCTCGACCCGCATGTGGAACGCACCAAGGCGCGTCCGCTGGCCACCGGCGCGATCAGTGGCCGCGCCGCGCTCGCCCTGTTCGCGGTACTGATGCTGGTGGCGTTCGGCCTGGTGCTGACCCTGAACGGGCTGACCATCGGCCTGAGCTTCATCGGCGTGTTCCTCGCCGCCAGCTACCCGTACCTGAAGCGCTACACCCACCTGCCGCAGGTCTACCTGGGCATGTCGTTCGGCTGGGGCATCCCGATGGCGTTCGCCGCCGTGCAGGGCGAAGTGCCGATGCTGGGCTGGCTGCTGTACGCCGGCAACATCCTGTGGTCCACCGCGTACGACACCTGGTATGCCATGGTCGACCGCGAAGACGACCTGAAGATGGGCTCGCACTCCACCGCGATCCTGTTCGGCGACCTGGACCTGGTCATCCAGGGCGTGCTGTACGCGCTGTTCCTGGCCACGATGGCGCTGGTCGGCGTGCGCGGCGGGCTGGGCGGCTACTACCTGGCCGGCGTGGCCGTGGCCACCGCGCTGGTGGTCTACGAGTTCTGGATCTGCCGCAACCGCGAGCGCGGCCCGTGCTTCAAGGCGTTCCTGCACAACAACTGGGTGGGTGCCGCGCTGTTTGCCGGCATTGCCGTGGATCTGGCGCTGCGTTGAGCCCAAGGCACGGTAGAGCCGGCCGCTGGCCGGCTGCACACGCATGCCATCCCGAGGTTGCCGGCCAGCGGCCGGCACTACCGCCATCCGCCACCTACGACCAATAGGTGGCAGACAGCCCGCATCCCACCGCCCAGAATCGGGCCATCGAACCTGGGAGGGTAGGCGATGGCCTCGACGGCAGCAGTACAGGACGGCTGGATGGCGCGCGCAGCGCTGCGCTCGGCCGCCTGGGCGGAAAAGTGGTTCCCCGACGCGTATGTGTTCGCGGTGATGGGCGTGGTCATCGTCGCACTTGCCGCGATGGGCTTCGGTTCGACTCCGCAGGCCACCGCCAGCGCCTTCGGTGACGGCTTCTGGAGCCTGATCCCCTTCACCATGCAGATGGCCTTCGTGGTCATCGGTGGCTACGCCGTGGCGACCGCACCGGTGGTCGCGCGCTTCATCGACTTCCTGGCCCGGGTGCCGCGCACCGGCCGCGGTGCGGTGGTGTACGTGGGCCTGGTCAGCATGCTCGCCTCGCTGCTCAGCTGGGGCTTCTCGCTGGTCTTCGGCGGCCTGCTGGTGCGCGCGCTGGCACGCCGCACCGAGCTGCGCATGGACTACCGCGCGGCGGGTGCTTCGGCCTATCTGGGGCTGGGCGCGGTGTGGGCGATGGGCCTGAGTTCGTCGGCCGCGCAGCTGCAGGCCAACCCCGCCAGCATGCCGCCGGGGCTGGTCGAGATCACCGGCGTACTGCCGTTCACCGAAACCATTTTCCTGTGGCAGTCGATCGCACTGACCGCGGTGCTGATCCTGGTCTCGCTGCTGATCGCCTGGCAGACCGCGCCGGCCGCCGCCAGTGCGCGTACTGCCGAGGATTTCCCGGGCGCCGCGCAGGCCGAGCCGGAGCCGCTGCAGCGCCGCACGCGCCCGGGCGAGTGGCTGGAATACAGCCCGCTGCTGACCGTGCTGCTTTCGCTGCTGGCGTTCGGTTGGCTGTTCAACGAGTTCGCCAACAAGCCGGTGGTCACCGCCATCGCCAACCTCAACACCTACAACTTCCTGTTCATTTCGCTGGGCCTGCTGTTGCACTGGCGCCCGCGCAGCTTCCTCAACGCGGTGGCCAAGGCGGTGCCCAGCACCACCGGCGTGCTGATCCAGTTCCCGCTGTACGGGGGCATCGCGATGATCCTCACCCATGCTGCTGGCGGTGATGGGCAGACGCTGGCGCACCGGCTGTCGAGCCTGTTCGTGCACGTGGCCAGCACCGATACCTTCGCGCTGGTGATGGGTGTCTATTCGGCGGTACTGGGCTTCTTCGTGCCGTCCGGTGGCGGCAAGTGGATCATCGAGGCACCGTACGTGATGCAGGCCGCCAACGAACTGAAGGCGCACCTGGGCTGGGCGGTGCAGGTCTACAACGCCGCCGAAGCGCTGCCGAACCTGATCAATCCGTTCTGGATGCTGCCGCTGCTGGGCGTGCTCGGCCTGAAGGCACGTGACATCGTCGGCTTCACGTTCATCCAGCTGCTGGTGCACATTCCGCTGGTGCTGGGCCTGCTGTGGCTGCTGGGGATGACGCTGGCCTATGTGCCACCGGTGATGCCCTGAATGCAGGGCTGGCTTTCCTGCGCGGGCAGGCGAGCCAGCCTCGTTCAGCGCGTGTTTCCGCCAGCGGATGCCATGAATGCGCGTCTCACTGACCACGGCATGAGCACATGCCGAACCCACATGAATCCTTCAGAGGCTTGTGCCGCAAGGGGCCGGGCGCGTTCATTCACAGCCGTACACACGAATGTAGCCGCCCACCCACGCGTGATTAACCAATCGCTGCAGACGATGGCCGCGTCCACCGCATTCCGCGAGTGGCTTTCGGAGAACGGACATGGCACAGCAGAACCAGAACCCGAACCAGAAGCAGCCGGGCCAGCAGAACCAGCAGGATCAGCAGCAGGGACGCCGTGACCAGCAGCAGCAACAGCAGCAGGATCAGCAGCGCAAAGAGCGCAACCAGCAGCAGGGCGGCCACGACGAAGAAGAATGACCTCGCCGCACACGCGGTGTGACCGGCGAAGCCCCGCCTTGTGCGGGGCTTCGCCTATTCCAGCACGCCGATGCGCTGCAGTACCGGTGCCGCCGACATATCGTTGGGATTGGTGCCAGGCTGGTCCTGCGGCACGTCCATGCCCATCCCACGGTACAGGTCGACCCAGTGCTGGGCGATCTCTCCAGTCTGCGGATTACGGAAGTTCATCGGCTGCAGCGCGAACACGTGATGCGCGCGGAAGGCGCGTTCGATGAAGTCCGAGCAGTAGTAGCTGTCCTCGTTCAACACATACGACGTGTTGTAGGGCTTGCCCAGCATCGTGCGCGCGCTGGCGACCGCGTCCTTGATCGCGTCCCGCTGCGGCGCGCGCAGGCGATAGACCACGATCTGCCGCTGCTTGGCTTGGGCTTCCTGCTGGAACTCGGCCAGCGACTGCCGGCGCGATCCCTTCTCGTCCGCGTGCAGCACCTCCCAGCCCTTCGGCGCCGAGGCCACCAGGGCCACATGGTCGAAGCTGGTCGACCCCTGCTTGCCGGTGGCATCGTCGATGGCCGCGCTCAGGCCGCTATGGCCGGCAGTGACGAACAGCAGGTCGCCTTCGCGGACATCGACGGCCATGGCATGCGCGGGCCACAGCGCAGGCAGCAGCAGGCCGAACAGGAGAAGGAGGCGGTGCATGGGCATCTCGGACAGGCGGAATGCCGGAATTGTAGGGTGCGCGGTAGCATGGAGCGACCGGACCGGATTCAGGATGAGCCCATGCGTCAATACCGTTCCCCTGCCGTGCTGATGCTCGCCTGCAGCGTGACGCTGGTTGCGTGCGCACCTGCGCCCCAGACCACACCCACCGCCGCCGCACCTGCTGTGCCGGCGCCGGCCACCACGGCCGCAGTGGTCACGCCTGCCCCGGCACCAGCGCGCAGCGAATGCCCCTACCCGGACTTCGATGCCTTCCTGAAGCATTTCGGCAACGAGATCACGCTGCAGGAAAAGGCCACCGCCGACCCGCTGCTGGACAGCTATATCGATGCCGAGGCCGAGCCGGAACCACGCAAGGTGGAAAGCCGGCTGGCGCTGGCCGACGTCGAGTGGCCGGTGATGCCGGATCCCGCCGCACTGGCCGGACAGGGCCGCGAGCTGCAGGTCAACACACTGGCCGATGGGCAGCGCCAGGTGCAGATCCGCACCCCGGACAGCAGTGACCAGCAGACCTACACCTTCGCGCAGGCGCCGTGCTGGACGCTGGTCAAGCGCGAGGATGAGTCGATCTGATGCCTCACTCGGCACAGGCAGGATAGGGGAGCGGCTGCTAGGCTCGAGGCCTGACCCAGGCAGGGAGAGGCCGATGCAGATTCGCAGGATGCGTAGCACCACCGCCATTGCCGCACTGCTGGCGATGGTGCCCTTCACCGGCCTGCATGCGCAGCCGCTGCATGCCGACGATCGCGCCTACTTCGCCAGCGCCGCAGCCGAACAGACCGCGCGAGATGCGTTGGGCAGGCAGCTGGAGGCCCTGCAGCATGCTGCGGGCATCGCACCCGCGGAACGTTTCCAGCAGGCCGAGGCCATGGAGGCGCAGTGCCTGCGCCATCACAGCTACCTGCACCTGCAGGCCGCCCGCAACGCGCGCGATCATCGTCCGGCACAGGCGCTGGACCAGGTGATGGCGCTGTGCAGCCGCATTGCCCGCACCGGTCGCGCCGCGCTGCGCGAGGCACCTGCGGACGCGGCCTGGTCCGCACCGTATGCCTTCCTGCGCACGCGCGCATTGAAGGAGGCCGCCGCCCCAGCCAATGCCACGCTGGAAGAGGCGGTGGATGCATTGGCTGATCCGGCGCTGGACAGTTTCGCGCGCCTGCGTGGGCAGATCCTGCGCACGGCCGAGTACCAGCAGATCGAGCGCGGCGGCCAGCACTGGGACACGGGGCGCGACAGGCAGGCACTGGCCCGGCAGCCTGACCGCGCCTTGCGCGAGGCGGGCTGGAAGGGCTACTGGCAAGGCCTGCAATCGCGCCGTGAGCCGATGGCTTCGGTGCTGCTGGGCCTGGTGCAGGTGAACAATGAGGCCGCGCGCCTGCATGGGGAGGGTTCGGCGCCGGCGCGTGGCTATCAGCACATGGGCCTGGATGCATCAACAGTAGACGCGACGTTGCTGGCGATCGAACACCATGCAGGAGATCGACGCGCCTACCAGGACATGCTGCTGCGCCACGCCGCGCGCGCTGGCATCGACGCGCCGCAGATCTGGGATACCACGGTGCCTGACGCCGGCTACGCGCCGCCGGTGCTGTCACTGGGGCAGCTGCGCGACACCGCTGCCGACGCCATGCAGCATCTGGGGCCGGCCTACGTCGCCGAGTTGCGCGCGCTGCTTGACCCGGCCAACCACCGCATGGACCTGGCCACCGAACGTGGTGAGCGCAGCCAGGATGCGTTCCCGGTGAACGCCCCCGGCGCGCCCGCGATGTTGTTCGTTGGGGTGCGCAGCGGTGATCTGGAGAGCGACGTCGAGATCGCGCACGAAGCCGGTCATGCCCTGCACGGCGAGTGGATGCAGCGCGGTCATGCATCGCCGTTGCAGCGCAATGGCAGCCCATGGCTGACCGAGGCGTTCGCCATCTACAACGAGCTGCGTTTCCGCGGCCAGCTGTACCAGCAGGCACAGGACCCGCGTGCAAAGGCCTACTACCTGAAGTCGCTGCTGGACGACATGGTACTGCAGCTGTTCACCTCATCGGAGGAGGCGCAGCTGGAGCAGTCGATCTACCAGGGCGTTGCCGCCGGCACGCTGGGCACCGCCGACGATCTGGATGAGCTGACCGGCCAGGTGCTGGCGCGCTTCGGCCAGCAGCCGGAGCGCTATCCGCAGCTGCGCAACGGCTGGATCGCCAAGCGCCTGATGTATGACGACCCGAACTATCTGGTGAACTACCTGTATGCGGGGCTGCTGGCGGTGCAGCTCTACGTGCAGGACCAGCGTGACCCGGAAGGATTCCGTGAGCGCTATCTTGCCGTGCTTGGCGAAGGCTTTGACCGCGCACCGAACGAACAGGTGGCACAGCTGCTGGGGCACACGCCTGACTGGACGGCCCTGGTGGACGCCGATCTGCAGGTGTTCAACCAGGCGGTCGCGCAGTTGCAGGCACTGCATGTGCGGATCGAAGTGGCGCACAACCCGTCCGCGCCGTAGCGCGCCGCGTCAGATCGCGGCTACCTGCCAGCCCTGTGCGTCGTCGCGGAGTTCCCCGCGGCCTGTCACGTCGCCCACCTGCAGCGTCAGCCCCCGTGCATTGGGCAGGTCCTTCTGCTCGGGGAACCAGCGTCGATCCGCCGCCACCACGATCAGCAGGCCTTCGTCGTCGCCCATCGGCGCGAACTGCGGCGAGGGTGGGCTGATCGGCTGCAGGCCGAAGTGCTGGCTGGCCTGTTCGCGCACGGCGTCGACATCGTGGCTGGGCAGGCCGACTTCGCTCAGGCAGACCAGCTCGCTGCCATGGAACATGCCTTCGCGCGTGCTGGCCGGCAGGCGGCGGCGACCGATCAGTTCCAGGATCAGGCCATCGGGGCCGGTGAAGTACACCGACTGCGACTGCCAGCTGCTCTCCAGCGCGAAGTAGTCCAGTCCGGCCGGGTTGCATTGCAACGGTGTGCGCTCGCGCAACCAGGTCATCGCCTCGCCGAAGCGGTTGTCCGGCACGTTGAACGCCAGGTGCACGCCACCGAGCGGACGTCCTTCAGCGGGCTGCAGTTCAATCGTGCTCCAGCCGATGTGCACATGGTTGCCGACCACGCGTTGCTGCAGCACATCGTGGAAGTAGGCGGCGACGGCATCGACATCGGAGACCGGCAGGGCAAGGTGCAGCAGGCGCATGATCGTTCCTCCGTGGACGCGACCACTGTAGCGCCGGGCCATGCCCGGCGACCACTAGCGCAATGCGCCTGCGAAGAATCGCACGGCTGCATCCACCGCCTCCTGGTGGGTTCTCGCCCTGGGGGCAGACGTGTTGCATAGCTCGGGCAGCCTCTGCGCACCGACAGCGGTACAGGCCGCCAGGAAGTCGTAGTGACCCACGTCCGGCAGGCGTTGCAGCGTGGCGTGCGGGATCTGCGCCTGTGCGGCCGCACCATTGGTTTCCGGCGGCGCAACCGTGTCAGCCTCGCCCAACATGATCGACACCGGCTGCTGCAACGCGGACAGTTGTGCGGGCGCGAACGCCTGCACGATGGCGGGCGCCAGCAGGAACACGGCACGTACGCCGGGAATCGCGCGCTGTGCGTCAGCTTCGGCGATCCAGGGGGCAAGCGCGGGCGAAGCCGCAGCGGCCAGGCGTGCCTGCATCGTGTGCGTGGCGGCCTCCTGCTGCGGCTGGCAGACGCCGTCATCGGGGTGTGCGGTGCAGAACGCCAGCAGCCGTTGCAGGTTGGGCCGTGCACCGGCGGCCAGCAGCGCGGTATAGCCACCGGCCGAGAAGCCGACCACGCCCAGCCGCGCAGGATCGACGTGTCGGCCCAGAATCGGATCGGCCTGCACCGCGGCCAGCGCAGCGCGCAGGTCATCCGCGCGCAGCCAGCTCAGCGTGCTGCCGGTCAGCGTCATCTCGTCGGCGCCGTTGTTGCCAGGATGATCGACCGCGATCACCAGATAGCCGTCCCGCGCCAGCGCCGTGCCCAACCAGCCCATCATGCGTGCACTGCCACCGTTGCCGTGCGACAGCAGCAGCGTCGGCAGGCGAGTGCCGGCGAGCGGCGCCTCCAACGCCGAGCGGCCGACATCGAACAGCGGCGCTGCGGGCGGGCCGATGGTGAGTGCGGTTTCCCGGCTGGCGGCCGGCGCCGGGTACCACACCGTGTAGCGCAGGGTGTCGCCGTGCTGCGCATCGCGCACGCTGGCGCTGGCCAAGGTGGTGGTGCCATGGCGCTCGCCGGCCGTCCAGCTGCCGTCTGCGCGGGCGGACAGCGCCGATGCCATCAGCAGTAGCCCGACAATCGCGGTGTTCATGCGCATCTTCAACTCCATGTCAGCAGGGACGCCCGTCCACCGGCAACCAGATCTCCACGCCGCCGTTGCCGGTGTGCTCATCGAAGCGGGTGTCATAGCGTTCCAGGTCCGGTGCGTCGGCCAGGCTGAGGCCGGAGCCTGGCAGGTAGTGGTCCAGCAGCCAGAACCAGGTCGAGCGGATGGCCGAGATGTGCCCGTCGTGCCAGGCCACCAGATAGCGCCGTGCGGGCACGTCCACGCGTTGCCAATGCGTGGGCACGGCGCGAAGCGAACCCACCGGCAGGGCGGCGATGTAGTCGAAGCCGCCGTCATCGTCGCTGTTGCAGCACACGCCGAAACTGATCGGCGCCGGCGTCGGCCACTCGCGGTTGAGCTGTGCCCACTGTCCGGGTATTGCGCCGGCACTATCGCGGGTATGTCGCATGCTGATGCCCACCAGCTGGAAGGCGGGCGTGTCGAGCAGGCGGGGCGCTTCACAGCAGGGAGCTGGCGCATCATCCACGCGGATCGCGTGCACCAGTGCCAGACCATGGGTGCCCTGCTCGCGTACCCGTTCTGGTGTCTGTCCGAACTGTTCGCTGAAGGCACGGGTGAACGCTGCATGGGTGGTGTAGCCCGCACCCAGCGCCACCTGCAGGATGTCATCCGCCCCGTCGGCCAGCCGCTGCGCGGCAGCGGTCAGGCGCCGTCCACGCAGGTAGCGCACCACCGACGTGCCCGTGCGGGCCTGGAACAGGCGCGACAGATGGAATGGCGACAGGCCCGCCGCAGCGGCGATATCGGCCAGTACCAGCGATCGATCTGCATGGGTTTCGATGTACCACAACGCCTTGCCTGCCGCACTCATCCTGCCGTTCCCCGCATCCAGTGCCCGGCACAGTAGCGGATCGGCAGTCACGGCGTTTAGCAGTTCTTGCGCTGGCTGGGCTTTGCATGTGCCTGCGTACCGGCAACAATGCCCGCACCATGGATGAAGGGGGAGGTAAGGGGCATGCGATCGACGACGTGGGATGCCAGGCCTGTGGACCCGAGCCGATGATGGACATGGTGCTTGAACAGTGGCTGTTGCCCTGGCTGTTGCCCTGGCTGTTGACGCTGGCATTGCTGCTGCTGATGTGGCGCTGCGCGCCGTATTGGAAGGGCAATGCCTGGGTGTACCGCGCCGGCTTCGCGCTCCTGGCCGGGCTGCTGACACCGACATTGATGCTGGCCGGTCACGGCGTTCTGCCGGTTCCGACCATTGGAGGACTGGTGACAGTACTGCTGCGGCTGGAGTGGATCGGCGATCTGGACTTCAACATCCTGGCTGTCGGCACCGACAACATCTGGTTCTTGTTCACGCCCTTCCAGATGGTGTCCATTGGCATGTTGTTCTTTCCACTGCGGACGGCACGTCCGGCCCGCCTTGGCTTCGGAGGCAAGGGCACGGGCTAGCCCCCACACCGCGAGGCGCCAAGGCTCATCCACGCATGGCGTGGATCTACTACTCCGGCCTGGGCCGGCACATGCGGGACCTGCCGGTAGATCCACGCCATGCGGGGATGCCTTTCGCACCGATGCGCGATCGCGCATCAAGCTGTCGCACTGACGTCATGCCTCCTTCACAGATCGCGCCGAGACTGCGCGCCTTGTCCAGACCTGTTGTGTCCACACAGGTGCTGGCCCTGTCGTGTCCTCCCGGAGCCCTGCCGTGCATCGTTCGAAGCTTTCGCGTTCCATCCTCCTTGCCCTTTCCATGGCCAGCGCAGGAGGCGCGATCGCAGCGGAGGCCGATGCGGTCGATGCCAGCAGTGGCAGCCGCGCCGTGCCCACCCAGCTCGATGCGATGCTGGTCACCGGCACCCGGGCCTCCAACCGCACCCAGTTCGAAACGCTGGCGCCGGTGGATGTGTTCACCAAGGAAGACATCAAGTCCGTTGAATCCACCGACCTGAAGGACGTGCTGGCGCAGCTGGTGCCGTCGTTCGTGGTGCAGCGCCTGCCGATGGCCGATGGCCAGGTGTTCGTGCGCCCGGCCACCCTGCGCGGGCTGTCGCCGGACCAGACCCTGGTGCTGGTCAACGGTCGCCGCTTCCACCGCAGTGCGCTGCTCGGCAACCGCGGCGCGCAGGCCGCCGACCTGGCACAGATTCCGACCAGTGCGATCAAGCGCATCGAAGTACTGCGCGATGGTGCCTCGGCGCAGTACGGCTCGGATGCCATCGCCGGTGTCATCAACATCATTCTCGAAGACGGCCCGGGTACCGAGATCACCGCCGGCTATTCGCAGTATGCGCAGGGCGATGGTGCGTCGCGCGACTTCAGTGCGCGCACCGGCTGGTTGCTGGGTGACTACGGCAGCCTGGTGCTGTTCGCCGAATCGTCCAATTCCGATGCCACCTCGCGCACCCGCCAGCGCCCGGATGCCATCGCGTTCCAGGCCGCGCATCCCGAGCTGGAGGTACCCAACCCGGTGCAGCGCTGGGGCCAGCCGGAACTGGAAAGCCGCCGCGTCGGCTTCAACGTGAAGGCCAACGCCAGCGACACACTGGAGCTGTATGCGTTCGGCCTGTACAGCCACAGCGACGGTGTCAGCGATTTCAACTGGCGAAACCCGGATACCACCACCGGTGCCTATCGCACCACCACCATTTTCCCCGGCTGGAACCTGCGTTCGCTGTACCCGGTGGGCTTCAGCCCGCAGTACGGCAACGTCCAGAGCGATCTGCAGCTGGTCGGCGGCCTGCGCGGTGAGATCACACCGAAGCTGCGCTGGGATGTCAGTGCTTCGTATGGCCGCAACGCGATCGACTACAGCCTGAAGAACTCGATCAACGCCTCGCTGGGCCCGGCCAGCCCCACCGCGTTCGATCTCGGCCGCCTGACCCAGACCGAGAAGAACGCCAACGCCGACTTCAACTACGAATGGGACATGGCCGCGCTGTCCAAGCCGATCAACGTTGCCTTTGGTGGCGAGTTCCGCCAGGAAACCTACCAGGTGCGCGCCGGTGACCCCGCCTCGTACGCGGTGGGCCCGGGCGCGGCCGCGGGCCTGGAGGCCAATTCCAATGGCGCGCCGGGCTTCTCGGCCAGCCAGGCCGGGCAGTGGAGCCAGCGCAGCAAGGCCGCCTACGTGGACATGGAAGTGCCGCTGGGCGAGCGCTGGAGCATCGGCGCGGCCAGCCGGTACGAGGACTTCTCCAGCTTCGGCAGCACGCTGGATGGCAAGCTGTCGGCGCGCTTTGCGATCACCCCGGACGTAGCCCTGCGCGGCACCGTGTCGACCGGCTTCCGCGCACCGACGCCGGCGCAGCTCAACACCACCAGCACCAGCCAGGGCCTGGACACGCGCACGCTGCAGATCTTCACCAGTGGCCGCCTGTCGCCGAACGATCCGCTGGCGCAGCTGCTTGGGGCCAAGCCGTTGAAGCCCGAAGAATCGCGAACCGCCTCGCTGGGCCTGACCTGGCGCACCGACCTCGGCCTGTCCGGCTCGGTGGACGTCTACCAGATCAAGCTCACCGATCGCTTCAGCCAGTCGGCCAGCTTCGCCATTCCGGCCGGTACGCCCAATCCACTGGGCTACACCTCGGTGAACTACTTCACCAACGACTTCGATACCACCACCACCGGCGTGGACGTGGTCGGCAACTACCTGCGGGATCTCGGCGCCGGCCGCATGACGCTGACCCTGGCCTACAACTACAACCGCACCCGCGTGGACAACGGCAGCACATCGGTGGCCACCAACGAAACCCAGCGCGTGCTGTTTGAGGACCGCCTGCCCGAGCACAAGGGCAGCCTCACCGGCAGTTGGGACATCGGCGCCTGGTCGCTGATGGCGCGCATGCGCTACTACGGCGCCTGGACCGATTCCAGCGGCAATGCGGTGGGCGACATCTACCAGCGCTTCGGTGCGATGAGCTTCCTCGACCTGGCCGTGGGCTATCGCATCAACGAGCACCACAGCCTGCGCGTGGGCGCCGACAATGTGCTCGATCGCTACCCGGATGAGGCCACGTTCCAGGCCAGCCGTGGCCTGGTCTACTCGCGCAACGCGCCGTACGACACCGACGGTGCCAACCTGTACGCGCAGTACCGGCTGACCTTCTGATGGACGCTCGTCGTCGTTCCCTGCTGCGCGCCGGTGCATTGCTGCCGGCCGCAGCGGCGCTGCCTTCACTGCCGGCCAGCGCCGCTGCGCGTTACGCTTCGCCGATGGAGATTCCCGCGACGACCGTGGCGCCGGAAGTACTGGCCCGCGATGAAAACCATTGGGCCGCCGTGGCCAGCCACTTCGACATCACCGACGAAGTGAACCATCTGGAGAACGGCTACTGGGGCGCGATGGGGCACGAGACGCTGGCCAGCTATCAGCGCCATACCGCCGAGGTGAACCGTGGCAATGCCTGGTATGGGCGCCGCGCGTTTCCGGCGCAGTACATGGCGGTACAGCGGCAGGTGGCCGAGCTGCTGGGTGTGGGTGCTGATGAGATCGCACTGACGCGGGGGGCCACCGAGGCGATGCTGGCGTTGATTGGCGGCTACAACCGCCTGCAGCCCGGCGACCAGGTGCTGTATGCCGATATCGACTACGACAGCATGATCGGCGCGATGCGCTGGCTGCAGCAGCGTCGTGGCGTACAGGTCGAGCACATCGCGCTGCCGCCGGTGCCCGACCACGCGCAGATCGTGCAGGCCTACGAGACCGCATTCGCGCGGTTGCCACGGTTGAAGCTGGTGCTGCTGACCCAGGTCAGCCATCGGCACGGGCTGGTGCTGCCGGTGGCCGAGATTGCCGAACGTGCACGTGCGCGCGGTATCGATGTGATCGTCGATGCCGCGCACGGGTTCGGCCAGATCGACTATGCGGTGCCGCAGCTGAAGTCTGATTTCGTCGGCATCAACCTGCACAAGTGGATCGGCGCGCCGGTCGGTGTCGGCGCGATGTACGTGCGCAAGGGACGCGTGACGGACCTGGATCCGTACATGGGCGAGACCGACGATGGCCGTGTCGGCAGCCGCGTGCACACCGGCACGGTCAACTTCGCGGCTTACCTGGCGCTGCCGGAAGCGATCGCATTACACCAGCGTATCGGCGTGACCAACAAGCAGGCGCGCCTGCGCTTTCTTCGCGAGCGCTGGACGGTGCCTGCGCGGCAGATGGCGCATATCGAAGTACTGTCTTCGCCGGACCCGGCGCTGGCCAGTGCATTGGCCAGTTTCCGCCTGCGCGGCCACACCTCGGTGGAACAGAACCAGGCACTGCAGAAGCGCCTGTTGGATGAACATCGGATTTTCACCACGTATCGCGATGGCCTGGAATCGGGGGCCTGTGTACGGGTGACGCCGTCGGTGTTCACCCGGCCGGAGCAGATGGACGCGTTGGTGCGGGCCCTCTCTGCCCTGGCTTGACCCTGCGGTGGTAGGTGCCAACCTTGGTTGGCACATTCCGACCGTGCCGGGGAATCTTCCGCCGGGCATGGCCCGGCGCTACCGATCCTCCTCCAGCCTGGTGGGTGCCGACCGTTGGTCGGCACATCCTGTCCACGCATGGCGTGGATCTACGATTCGCCAGGCATGGCCCGGCGCTACCGATCAATCGCCGGCAACGCATCCGACAACAGCAGCCGGTCGATCCGACGCAACGCGCTTTCCAGCTGCCTGCGGTCCGCTGCCAGCCCCAGCGACAGCCGCACGCCATTCGGGTGCGACACGCCTGGCGGGCAGAATGCCGATGACGGTGCGATCGCCAGCCCCTGCAGCTGGGCGATACGCACCAGGGTCGCATCGGTCCACGGCGCCGGTATCCGGCACCAGGCATGCAGGCCCTCGGCACGCTGCAGCAGCGACGGCGCCAGCAGGTACCGCGCCATCCGCATGCGCTCACGTGCCTCGCTGCGTACCTGCGCCAGCAGCGACTGTGCCGAGCCATCCAGCAGCAGCTGGCTGGCCAGCGCCGACACCAGCGGATGGCCCATCAACCGCGTTGCCCGCAGTGCGGCTGTCATCGCCTCGGCGTGTGCGGCGCCTGGGCAGTGCACGAAGGCAGTACGCAGGCCGGGGCTGATCACCTTCGACAGCGTTGCCACGTAGAACACATGGCGTGGCGCCAGTGTCGCCAGCGGTGTTGGCGCGTCCTCGGCAAGGTGCCAGTACGGATCATCCTCGATCGCCAGCAATCCTTCGCGTTCCAGCACCCGCGCCAGTGCCTTGCGCCGCTGCAGCGGCAGGGTCAGCGCGGTCGGGTTCTGGCAGGTGGGGTTGAGATAGACCAGCCGCGCGCCGCTGTCACGCGCCTGCCTTGCCAGCGCTTCAGGGCACATGCCGTGTTCGTCGCTGTCCACCGGCAGCAGCCGACGTCCCAGCGCCGCTGCGGCCTGCAGCAGCCCCGGATAGACCAGCGCATCGCACAGGATCGTATCGCCATCGCGGCCCTGGCTGACCAGGATCGCGGCCAGCGCCACCTGCGCGCCTTCGGTCAGCAGCAGGCAGTCGTCATCCACGGCGCCGAGCATCGGCTGCAGCCAGCGTGCCGCGGCATGGCGATCAGTGGGGTTGCCGCCACCCAGGTGATAGGTCATCAGGTTCGGTGCGTTGCTGCGTGCAAGCACGGCGGCGGCACCACGGCGCAGCGTCTCCGCCAGCGCGTCGGCATCAGGCACCGGCGGCACGTTCATGCTCAGGTCCACCACCTGGTCGAAGCCGGCCTTGGGCGGTGCGATGAAACTGCCCTGCGGTCCGCGCGCTTCGATCAGGCCACGCTTGCGTGCTTCATCGAAGGCGCGGGTGACCGTGGTCAGGTCAATGCCCAGTTGCTGCGCCAACGCACGCTGCGAGGGCAGGCGCTGGCCGGGGGCGAGGCCACCGCGACGCACCGTGCGTTCCAGTGAGTTGACGATGCGCAGGTAGATCGGCCCGCTGTGCGCGAGCACGTCCTGCACCCACTCGTGCGCTGCGACATCCGGTCGCGGCATGTACGGAGCATGTCGGGGCGTATCGTTGCTTCCAACGGCGGGAGCCTGTCCATAACCATCGGTCGGTTCGGACAGGTGACCGCCGTTGTTGTTTGCGGCGGTCGCGCCACTCAGAGCCAGTGATGTCATTGCGCGTCCTCAGCGCTTGGCCTGCCACGGGCAGTAGCAGCCCACGGCAAGCAGTCCTTTGGGGCGCACGGTTTCACCGCGCACCAGTCTGTCCAGCAGCGGTTCGACGAAGCTGTTGGCCGAGTTGCAGACCATGCCGATGCTGTACGGCCCGGCGTAGGCCAGATGGCCCTGCCGGTCCCAGATCGCCACCGCAGGGCTGGCCGGGATGTGCTCGATGCCATCGATGGTCGGCAGGTTGATCACCTTGTTGCGCAGCGGCTCGGGCAGTTCGCCCTGCGTGCCAGGGCGGCGGATCGCGTAGAAGTCGATGCCGGCGCGGCGGTACATGCTGATCAGGTAGCTCAGGTGTGCACCGGTCTCCCGGTTGCAGACCGCACATGCCGGGTCCCAGAAATGCACCACGCGGATGCGGCCGGTATCACCGGCCAGATCGGCTGGCAGGCGCAGTTGCGAGTCGTCGAAGACGATGGCCTGTTCGGTGAATGTGGATTGCGCGCTGTAGCCGAAGTACTGCCACAGTGCAGCCGCCACGCCTGCCATGAACAGGCAGGCGAGGGCGATCATCGTCGGCAGCAGCAAGCGGCGGCGCGGCGCTGCTGCGCCCATCAGGAGTCTTCCCGGCCGAACTTGTGCACGTACTGCTTGCGCATCTCGCGGCAGGAATCGGCCTGCGCGCGGCGCTGGATCTCGCTACGCGACGGATCCTCGCTGCGCTGCACGCACTGCTCGATGGCGTGGCGCTCGGCGGCCTGCACGTCCACGGTCTGCGGCTGCAGGCAGACCCAGGCCAGCGCGGCCAGCATCAGCACGACAAAGCCGCCGCAACCGGCCATCACCAGGTGGAACTTCAGTTTCTCGGCGCGCATCGATGCACGTCCCTTCATCCATACATTGCATACAAAATATCACTTTGTATGGATGTCGTGCCACGTGGATGACTCAGACAATGGCGCTGTGCCGGGCCTCGGGCGCTTCAGACAGGATCTCATTCAGCTTCGCCAGCGCCCCGGCCAGCGCGCCCTGGTCGACCGCGCCGCCCAGCGACAGGCGGATCGCGTTGCCCGGTGGCGGCTCCTCCACGCTGAAGGCGTCGGAGCTGGCGATGCCCAGCCCCTGTTCCTGGGCGGCCTGGATCAGCCGGTACTGGTCCAGCCGTGGCGGCAACGGCAGCCACACGTGCAGGCCGGCCGGATGGGCCTGGGCGCGGGCGGGCAGATACCGGGCGGCAATGGCCTGGCGCTCGCGCAGCTCCTGCTGGAAGCGCTGCACCATGTCCTGGGCCTGGCCACTGCGGATCCACTGCGAAGCCACCGCCACCATCGACTGGGTCGGCATCAGGGCGATCGCGCGCAGGGCGTCCAGCACCGGTTCCATCGGTTCGCCGGCCGGCACCACCAGGTAGGCGGTGCGCAGGCCGGGCGCCAGGCACTTGGACAGGGTGGAGATGTAGTAGACAGGGCAGCCGGCGTCGCGATGCGCGGCCAGCGGCGGCGCGGCGTCCCCGGCCAGCAACCAGTAGGGATCGTCTTCGATCACGCTCAGATCGTGGCGCTTGGCGACATCCAGCAGGGCCTGCCGGCGCTGCGCCGACATCGTTGCCGTGGTGGGGTTCTGGATGGTCGGCACCAGGTACAGCAGGCGCGGGCGGCGCAGCTGGCAGGCTTCTTCCAGCGCCTCGGGCAGCATGCCTTCAGCGTCCATCGCCACCGGCACCACGCCCCGCTGCAGCACGCGCGCGGCGGCCAGCAGGCCCGGGTAGGTCAGCTGTTCGGCGGCGATCAGCTCGCCCGGCTGGGTGCGGGCCAGGATCAATGCGCACAGCGCGGTCTGCGCACCGGGACAGATCACTACCTGGTCAGCGCCGACCGTACCCAGCATCGGTGCCAGCCACTGTACGGCGGCGGCGCGGTCCTCGCGGGTGCCGGCGCCGACGTGGTAGCTCATCAGTTCGCCCTGGCCCAGCTGCTGGCCCACGTGCTGGAAGCCGGCCTCCATGCCCTGTGCGAACGGCGCGCTGCCCAGCAGCGGCGGGATGTTCATGCTCAGGTCGACCGAGGTGCTGCGGTTGCCGGCCGACAGCGCGATGAAGGTGCCGCCCGCGCCCTGCGCGTCGAGCAGGCCGGCCTGGCGCAGTTCGGCAAAGGCGCGGGTGACCGTGGTCAGGTCCACGCCCACCTGCTGGGCCAGGTCGCGCTGCGGCGGCAGGCGGTCGCCCGGGCGCAGCACGCCGTCATCCACTGCCTCGCGCACCTGCTGGGCAATCTGCAGGTACAGCGGGCCGGCGCCCTCGCGGAAGGGGCGGACCCAGGTGCGATTGGGGTGTTTCAGGCGGCGGCCGGCGGCAGGTGGCGTCATCGGTCAGATTTTTCCATACGTGCAGATGCACAAGTCCATACAATGATGTATCTTGTATGGGCTTGATTGGAGTGGTTCGCCTGCTTGTAGGCGACCTCGTACCCACAGTGTAGCCGCTCCACGCCCGGGCGCTGCGCGCAGGCGAGCCGGTCAAGCGCGCTTCTTCAACAGGGTTGACCTCCAATGAATATCTGCTGGAACCGCATCCGCCTGGCGCTGGTCGCCCTGGCCTGCGTCGGCCTGTCGGGCTGTGACTGGGTGCTGCTGGATTCGAAGGGCATGGTCGGGCTCGCCCAGCGCGACCTGATCCTGATCTGCATCGGCCTGATGCTGATCGTGGTGATACCGGCCATCGTGCTGACCTTCGTGTTCGCGTGGCGCTACCGCGCCGGCAACACCAAAGCGAAATACACGCCGGACTGGTCGCACTCCACCAAGGTGGAGATCGTGGTCTGGGGCGTGCCGCTGATCATCATCGCGGTGCTGGCGGTGATCGTGTGGAAGTCGACCCACGAGCTGGACCCCTACAAGCCGCTGGACGTGGCTGGCGAACCGCTGCACGTGGACGTGATCGCCACCGACTGGAAGTGGGTGTTCGTGTACCCGGACCTGGGCATCGCCACGGTCAACCAGCTCAACTTCCCGGCCAACCGCCCGCTGGCATTCAACATCACCTCCAACTCGACGATGAATACCTTCTTCATCCCGCAGCTGGGTGGGCAGATCTACGCGATGGCCGGCATGCGCACGCAGCTGCACCTGATCGCCAACGAACCCGGCCAGTTCCGTGGCATGTCCGGCAACTACAGCGGGCATGGCTTCTCGAACATGAAGTTCATCGCCACCGCCAGCAGCAACGAAGACTTCGAGCGCTGGGTGGCCGAAGTGCGCAGCGCGCCCGACGCGCTCAGCTTCACGCAGTTCAAGGCGCTGGCCGCGCCGTCGAAGAACGCACCGGTGCAGCACTTCTCCAGTGTTGAACCGCTGCTGTTCAAGAAGGTCATCGACCAGTTCATCGGCGTCGGTGAGAACACCGCTGCTGCTACCCCGGCGGGCGCTGCCGGTGGTGCCCAGGTTTCCCAGGAGTAACGAACATGTTGGGTAAATTGACGTGGGAGGCCGTGCCGCTGCACGAGCCGATCGTCGTGGTCACATTGGCGGCCATGGTGCTGGGTGGCCTCGCGCTGCTTGGCGCAGTGACGTACTTCAAGCTGTGGGGCCCGCTGTGGCGCGACTGGTTCACCACCGTGGACCACAAGAAGATCGGCATCATGTACGTGGTGGTGGCGCTGGTCATGCTGGTGCGCGGCTTCGCCGACGCGCTGATGATGCGCGCACAGCTGGCCGCGGCCGGGCCAGGTAGTGACGGCTTCCTGCCGCCCGAGCACTACGACCAGATCTTCACCGCGCACGGCGTGATCATGATCTTCTTCGTAGCCACCCCGTTCGTGGTCGGCCTGATGAACATCATCGTGCCGCTGCAGATTGGTGCGCGCGACATGGCGTTCCCGTTCCTCAACGCCTTCAGCTTCTGGATCTTCGTGGTCGGCGCAGCGCTGATGATGATCTCGCTGGGCGTTGGCGAATTCGCCATGACCGGCTGGGTGGCCTATCCGCCGCTGTCCGGCATCGAGTTCAGTCCAGGCGTCGGCGTGGACTACTACATATGGGCGTTGCAGGCTTCGGGCATCGGCACCTTGCTGACCGGCGTCAACCTGTTCATCACCATCCTGCGCATGCGTGCGCCGGGCATGACCCTGATGAAGATGCCGGTGTTCACCTGGACCGTGCTGGTCACCAGCGTGATCATCATCGCCGCCTTCCCGATCCTGACCGTGGCGCTGGGCGCGCTCACCCTGGATCGCTACCTGGACTTCAACTTCTACACCAACACATTGGGTGGCAACCCGATGATGTACGTGAACCTGGTGTGGGCCTGGGGCCATCCGGAGGTGTACATCCTGGTGCTGCCGGCGTTCGGCATCTTCTCCGAAGTGACCGCCACGTTCGCGCGCAAGAAGCTGTTCGGCTACAAGTCGATGGTCGGCGCCACGCTGGCGATCGGCATCCTGTCGTTCATCGTCTGGCTGCACCACTTCTTCACCATGGGCTCCGGTGCCAGCGTCAATGCCTTCTTCGGCATCATGACGATGATCATCGCCATCCCCACCGGCGTGAAGATCTTCACCTGGCTGTTCACCATGTACGGCGGCCGTGTCGAGTTCAGCGTACCGATGCTGTGGACCATCGCCTTCCTGGTCACCTTCACCATCGGTGGCATGACCGGCGTGCTGCTGGCCATCCCGGGCGCGGACTTCCTGCTGCACAACAGCCTGTTCCTGGTCGCGCACTTCCATAACACCATCATCGGCGGCGCGCTGTTCGGCTACCTGGCCGGCTTCGCCTACTGGTTCCCGAAGGTGTTCGGCTTCACTCTCAACGAGCGCCTGGGCAAGTGGTCGTTCGCGTGCTGGGTGATCGGCTTCTACCTGGCCTTCATGCCGCTGTACATGCTGGGCTTCATGGGCATGACCCGCCGCATGAACCAGTACGACAACCCGGCATGGACGCCGTACCTGATCGCCGCCTTCATCGGTGCGCTGTTCGTGTTCGCGGGCATCATCCTGATGCTGGTGCAGATCTACGTGAGCGTGCGCGACCGCAAGCGCAACCTGGACCTGACCGGCGACCCGTGGAACGCACGCACGCTGGAATGGGCCACGCCGTCGCCGCCGCCGTTCTACAACTTCGCCGTGGTGCCCAAGGCCGATGAGCTGGACGCCTTCCACGAAGCGAAGAAGCGTGGCCTGCCGCCGCCGCCGAAGAAGTACGCGCCGATCCACATGCCGAAGAACACCGGCGTGCCGCTGATCCTCAACATCTGGATCCTGGTGCTGTGCTTCGCCCTGGTCTGGCACATCTGGTGGATGGCTGCGGCCAGCTTCATCGCGATGATCGTGACCCTGATCGTGCGGTCCTACGACGAGGACGTGGACTACTACGTCAGTTCCGAAGAGGTGGCGCGCACTGAAGCGGCCAACCTGGCCAAGCTGAAGGAGGTACGCGCATGAACCTGTTGACCCGCCCGGAGCTGGCCAGCGATACGCAGGCGCACGAGGACCACCACGAACACGACCACAGCCACGAGCAGGGCGGCATGAAGGTGTTCGGCATGTGGGTCTACCTCATGTCCGACCTGGTGCTGTTCGGTTCGCTGTTCGCCTCGTATGCGGTGCTCAGCACCGCATACGCCGGCGGCCCCACCGGCAAGGACCTGTTCTCGCTGCCGTTCGTGATGGCCGAGACCTTCCTGCTGCTGGTCTCCAGCATCACCTACGGCCAGGCCGTGCTGGCGATGCATCGCCACGATGCATCGGCGGTGCTGCGCTGGCTGGGCGTGACCTTCGTGCTCGGCGCTTCGTTCATCGGCATGGAGATCTATGAGTTCTCGCACCTGATCCACGAAGGTGCCGGCCCGAGCACCAGTGCCTACCTGTCGGCGTTCTTCGCGCTGGTCGCCACCCACGGCCTGCACGTGGCCAGTGGCCTGATCTGGATGGCGGTGGTCATGCACCAGGTCTACAGCCGCGGCCTGACCCCGACCAACATCACCCGCGTGTCGTGCCTGAGCCTGTTCTGGCACTTCCTGGACCTGGTGTGGATCTGCGTCTTCACCTTCGTCTACCTGATCGGAGCCTTCTGACATGGCCCACGTCGAAACCTCGCGCGCCGGCAATGCGCACGGCTCCACCAAGTCCTACCTGATCGGCTTCGTGCTGTGCGCGCTGCTGACCGTGGTGCCCTTCGCGCTGGTGATGAACCCGGTGCTGTCGCGGCCGCTCACGCTGTTCCTGCTGGTCGGCTTCGCGGTGGCGCAGATCCTGGTGCAGCTGGTCTATTTCCTGCACATGGACCGCAAGTCCGAAGGTGGCTGGAACCTGGCCAGCTTCGTGTTCACCCTGGTGATCCTGTTCATCATCGTCGCGCTGTCGGTGTGGATCATCTGGAGCATGCACTACCACATGATGATCAACTGACCGTGGCCGGGGTGATCGGCATGGAACGCACGATCACCCCGGTACCTCAGCCCTCTTTTCCCCCAAGGGCAGGCCTGACCGAGACCCCGCCCGCGCCTGCGTTGGTGGTACCCGTGATGCGTCTTGCCGTTGTTGCCCGTTCGTTGCTCTCTCCCCGTTTCCGCCTGCCGCTGCTGGCCGGCCTGGCTGTGGGCCTGCTGGCCGGCTGCAGTGCGCAGTCGCGCATGGACTTCTATTCCAAGGACATCGCCTGCGAAGAGCTCGGCCAGCACTGGTCGATGCCCGACAGCCACGGCACCGTGCGTGGCCCGAAGGACCTGCAGGGGCAGGTGACCTACCTGTTCTTCGGCTTCACCAGCTGCCCGGATGTGTGCCCGACCACCATGGTCGAGCTGAGCCAGGTGAAGCACCTGATGGGCAAGGATGCCGACCAGCTGCAGGTGGTGTTCGTCAGCGTCGACCCGGCGCGCGACACGCCGGAGGTGGCGCGCACCTATGTGGAAGCCTTCGACCCCAAGGCGATCGCCCTGGTCGGCAACGAAGCACAGCTGGCCACGATGGCCAGTGACTTCAAGGCGTTCTACGAGAAAGAGCCCGGCCAGGTACCGGATACCTACACCATGAGCCACATCGCCGGTGGTTACGTGTTCGATCGCCAGGGCCGCCTGCGCCTGTTCGCGCCCTACGGCATGCCGGTGGACAAGCTGTTCTCCGACGTACAGCGCCTGCTGCTGGAGCCGGCACATCCGGCGGCAGGCAATGACGCGCTGGCCAGCTGCAGCCTCAAGCACAGCGACACACTCGCCGTCCGCTGACGCTGGTGTGTGCCGACCACTGCTCCTGGTGGGTTGGCACGTCCGGATCTGCTGTTGGTAGGTGTCGACCCTGGTCGACACGCGATGCGTGAATCCGGTGGGTGCCGGCCGTTGGTCGGCACATCCATCAATCCCCGGCCGGCCAGGAGAGCCAGCCGGCCGGGGCACCACTCAACGCCTTACTTGGTTTCTTCCCACTGCACCACGTCCGGCTCGGCCGCCTTGATGCCGGCGGTCGACAGTAGCTTGGTGGTGGCATCCAGCGCCGCGTTCACCGACGGGTACTCGACGATCGCGCGGCCGGCAGCCTTGGACACCTTCACAACGGTGCCGCCGGTAGCGGTGGCTGCACGCTGGGCCGAGGCCGCATCGGTGAAGAACACCTTGACCCGCGAGGTCGCCACTACCGGTGCGCCATCGTTGGAGACAGCGGCCGCAAACTTGCTGGCACCAGCATCCGCACGTGCGGCCACGCCAGTAGATGCATCCGTGGACCGCTTGCTGCGGGTGCCGACGGCCGCCGCGCTGGAATCAGCACCGGTCGTGATCCTGAACTGGCCGCCACTGGCCTGCTGCACGTTGGCCGACGGTGCCAGCTGGAAGCGGGAGCCGCCCACATTGAACGAACGGCCAGTGGCCTCCGCCTTCAACTGCTGCGCGTCTACCGTCGACAAGGTCTTCGCCGGTGGTGTCTGGCCCGAGCTCTGGGCCCAGGCGGTGGTGGTCATCGCCGCGAGGGCGAGGGTGCTCAACAGAATGGTTGTCTTCATCATCAGTGCCCCAGAACGCGGATCTTGAAGAATTCGAGGTTGCCACGCGATGCAGCGTTCGCGGCCTGCCCCAGGTCGGTGACTTCCAGCGTCCAGGTGCCCGTGGCGTTCTCATCCAGGAAGGCATTGCTGGACAACAGGTCCCAGTTGGTGAAATTGCGCTGCACCCCACCGGTGCCCGAACCGATCCCGGTGAACGCCGGCTGCACCACGCTGCGCGTGCCACTGGGCGAGATCAGCACGAACTGCAGCTGGCGGGTGTTTCTGTGGTTCACCCGGAAGCCCAGCTGCACGCTCTCGATGTTGCGCGCACCATTGGCGACCTGGAAAGTCAGCCGCGCCGCAGCGGCCGAGGTATTGCCGATGGCCACGGTGCGCGTTGTGGTGCGCCAGCCGCTGTCGACCAGTGCACCCAGCGACTGGAAGTTCTCCGCGACCTGCACTGCACGCGCAGCGTTGACCACACCGAAGCCGTACCAGTTGCTGTAGGCGCGGCCGGCGGCATTCACTGTCCAGCCCGGCACCAGCACGCGTCCATCGGCCAGTGTCACGGCGGCGCGATTCGGATCGTTGCGGGTGGCGGTGGTGGCCAGGATGTACTTCACATCGCGGTAGGAAAGGTTCGGGTTGGTCTCAAGCACCAATGCCGCCACGCCCGAGACCATCGGCGTCGCCGCCGAGGTACCGTTCATCTTTCCGGTGTAGTTGCAGGTGCTGTCGATTGCCGACTGGTCGCCATCCAATGTGTTGCGCAGGCTCGCGTTCTTGTTGCTGCCCTGCGCGCAGCCGGTGACATCGGTGGTGAGGATGGCTGGGTCGTAACGGATCGCCAGCTGTCCCGGCACGATCTGCCGCTGCCAGCCGTTCTCGCCGCCGAAGGCGGAAACCCACAGCGCCGAACCGGTGGACGAGTAGGACGAGCGCACGCCATCGGCGCGCACCGCACCCACGGTGATCACGTTGAACAGGTTGTTGCGTGGATCGCGGCCGGCCGGAACGCAACCGGTGTTGCGGTTCTTGGTGTCATTCGTGCAGGTTTCGTAGCCGTTGCCGAGGTTATCTTGCCAGTACCCGTTGTCGTGGTTGTTGCCAGCGGCTTTCACGTAGATGCCACCGCGCCCGCCACGGGTGCCGGACATGGCCTGCTCATAGGCAGTGATGTCGTTCTGGCTGTAGGCCAGGGGCAGGCTCGGGTTGCCCGGGCTGGAGCCCCAGCTGTTGTTGAAGACCTGCACGTCGGCGACCTCGGCGCCATCCCACCACGAGTACTCGATGTTGGAATTCGAATTGCCCTGGGCATTGGACGCCAGGAAGTTGAAGCCCTTGAGCGTGGCGGCCGAGGCTACGCCGCGCACGCCCAGGTTGTTGGCGCCCACCGCACCGGCGATGCCGCCGACCATGGTGCCGTGATTGTCGCGGTCGGGATTGGACGGTGAGGGGTTGTTGCTCTGGTTGGCGAAGTTCTTGCCCGCGACTGCCGCGACGTTGGCGGCCAGGTCCGGGTGGGCAATCTGCAGGCCGTCATCGACGATGGCGATGGTGACGCCCTGGCCACGGATGCCATTGCGGAACAGGCCATCCACGTTCAGATCGTTGCCGGCCACCGGCAGGGTATCGCCCAGTACGGCCTGCCCGGTGTTGAGCAGATGCCACTGGCGTCCGGCCAGCGGATCGGCCTGCTGGGCCTGGGCGGTGACGGCCAGGCTGCCCAGTACAAGGGCAGTGGCCAGGGCCAGGCGCGCGGAGCGCGGTGGCGCGGAGCGTTGCGTGTGTCGCTTCATACACGAATCCTTCTGTTGTGAATCGGCATGGCAGGACGGCGGGGCGGATCTGCCCCATCGCAACGAGCCAAACGCGACACAACGAACAACCCCCTACCTCTTCACACAAGCAATCTGCAGATGTGCGAGATGCGTCACAAACGCTTATGCCGTGGGGTAATCACGACAGCGGTGGCCTGCATCTGGTGGATGCCGATCTCGGGTTGGCGCGCGTATCCACGCGTGGCGTGGATCTACCCGGTGTCATCGCGCGACTTCACATGCGGCTGTGCTACTACAGCCCATGCACCCTTCCGCACGGAGCACGACGATGGTCAATCCGCTCGCCCAGGCCCACCGCGGCCTTGGCACCACGCTGTTCAGCCTGTTGAACCCGATACCCTTCGGCTTCTTCGTCGGTGCATTGATCTTCGATGCGATCTACCTCAACAGTGCCGAGGTGATGTGGGGCAAGGCTGCTGCCTGGCTGATCACCTTCGGCCTGCTGATCGCCGTCCTGCCGCGCCTGATCAACCTGTTCGCGGTCTGGCGCCGCAATGGCACCGCCACCCGCATCGACCGCATCGACTTCTTCCTCAACCTGGTCGCGGTGCTGCTGGCCATCTGGAACGCCTTCGTGCACAGCCGCGATGCGTATGCCGTTGCAGTGCCAGGCACGATCCTGTCGGCGCTGACCGTGGGCCTGATCGCCCTGGGCCTGATCCTGCTGTCACTGCAGCCGCCGGTGCTGCAGGGAGGTCGTCATGGCTAAGCACATCCTGCCCACCATGGGCGCGCTGGCACTGGTCGTCACCCTGTCGGCCTGCGCGGGCAAGGCCGAATACCACCCCGCCGATCAGTCCGGTGCGAAGCCACCGCTGCCGGCACCGAAGAACTTCCTGATGCCGCCGATGCAGGTGCCGCGCGGCGTGGGCTGGGCCGACGGACAGTCACCCACGGTGGCCGAGGGCCTGAAAATCGAGCGCATCGCCGCCAACCTGCTGCATCCGCGGCGCCTGCTGACCCTGCCCAACGGCGATGTGCTGGTGGTGGAAGGCAATGGCCCTGGCGAAGAGCCGGTCACTACGCCCAAGCAGTGGATCGCCGGCAAGGTTAAGGCGCGTTCGGGCAAGGCCGGCAAGGGCGGCAACCGGGTCACCCTGCTGCGCCGCACGCCGGGAACGAACACCTGGACCCAGCACGTCTACATCGAGGGTCTGCATTCGCCGTTCGGCATCCAGTTGATCGGTGACACGTTGTACGTGGCCAACACCGGCAACATCCTGCAGTACCACTACGTGCCCGGCGAAACCCGCATGTCCGACAAGGGCCGCGAGTTCACCGACCTGCCCAGCACCATCAACCACCACTGGACCAAGGAACTGCTGGCCAGCCGCGATGGCACCAAGCTGTACGTGGGGGTGGGTTCCAACAGCAACATCACCGAGAACGGCCTGGCGGTCGAGTACCGCCGCGCGGTGGTGCTGGAAGTGGACGTGGCCACGCGTGGCAGCCGCATCTACGCGTCGGGCATCCGCAATCCCACCGGCCTGGACTGGGAGCCGAGCACCGGCAAGCTGTGGGCGGTGGCGAACGAGCGCGACGAGATCGGTGCCGATCTGGTGCCGGACTACCTGACCTCGGTGAAGGAAGATGGCTTCTATGGCTGGCCCTACAGTTACTACGGCCAGCACGTGGACGAGCGCGTGCAGCCGCAGCGGCCCGATCTGGTGGCCAAGGCGATCGTGCCGGACTACGCCATCGGCTCGCACGTGGCACCGCTGGGGCTGCTGTTCTACACCGGCCAGGCGCTGCCTCCGCAGTACCACGGCGGTGCCTTCATCGGCGAACACGGCAGCTGGGATCGTTCGCCGCTGAGCGGCTATGAAGTGGTCTACGTAGCGTTCAAGGACGGCAAGCCGACCGGACGGCCGCAGACCGTGGTCAGCGGCTTCGCCTCGAAGGACGAGAAGACCCTGATGGGCGCACCGGTGGGCATGGCGATGGACGCCGAAGGTGCACTGCTGGTGGCCGACGACGTGGGCGACGTGGTGTGGCGGGTATCGGCGAAGTAGCTGTCTAGCGTCGAGCCGTGACCGAAGGACAACCGGTAGAGTCGACTGTCAGTCGACTCGCGCGCGCAGCGCGTGTTTCCGGGTGGGCAGCGGAGAGCAGTCGACTCGCGCGCGCAGCGCGTGCTTCCGGTGGGCGGCGAAGAGCCGCAGGACAACCGGTAGAGTCGACTGTCAGTCGACTCACGCGCGCAGCGCGTGCTTCCCGGTGAGCAGCGGAGAGCAGTCGACTAACTGTGATCTCTCGGTAGGTTGTTCATCCGGGGCATCTTTGGAAAATGGTGGTTACCACACCTGTCCAGCCCCCAAAGAGCCCGGATGAACCACCATAAAAATGCCCGTTTGACGCCGTTTAGTCGAGAACTTCTTGTCCGCCGCATCACTGAGCAAGGCCTTCGGCCAGAAGA